>CANRNF010000040.1 GCA_947631865.1 uncultured Oscillospiraceae bacterium
CCTCCGACAAGATCGACCGGGTGGTCACCAACCGGTGGCTGGCCCTGCCCATCTTCGCCTGCGTCATGTTCCTCATCTACGCCATCGCCATGGGCGGCTGGGGCTTCTCCATCGGTACTATGGGCACCGACTGGGCCAACGACGGCCTGTTCGGGGACGGCTGGTTCGTGCCCTTCACGGCGGACAAGGATGCCTGGGAGGAGGATTCCGGCGCCTTCGAGGAGGCAGCGGCGGTCATCGAGGCCTATGAGGCCGGCGACCCGGAGGTCTATTTCTACGACGACGAGACCGGCGAGACCACCGCCGAGACCGTCACCGAGGACCTGTATACCGAAGCCCTCGCCGTGGCCGAGCCCGATCCCCATGACTACGGCGTGTGGGTGCCCGGCGTCCCCGTGCTGGCGGAGCGGGCGCTGAACGCTCTGGGCTGCGGCGAGGTGATTACGAGCCTGGTGCTGGACGGCATCGTGGGCGGCGTGGGCGCCGTGCTGGGCTTCGTGCCCCAGATGCTGGTGCTGTTTTTGCTGCTGGCCATATTGGAGGATGTGGGCTATATGGCCCGTGTGGCCTTCATCATGGACCGGATCTTCCGCCGCTTCGGCCTCTCCGGCAAGAGCTTCATCCCCATGCTGGTGGCCACCGGCTGCGGCGTGCCCGGTATCATGGCCAGCCGGACCATTGAGCAGGACCGGGACCGTAAAATGACCATCATGACCACCGGCTTCATCCCCTGCGGGGCCAAAATGCCCATCATCGCCCTGTTCGCGGGCGCGCTGTTCGGCGGCTCCGCCTGGGTGGCCACCTCCGCCTTCTTCATCGGCATCGCCGCCGTGGTCATCTCCGGCGTCATCCTGAAGAAGACAAAGGCCTTCGCCGGGGAGCCCGCCCCCTTCGTCATGGAGCTGCCCGCCTACCACGCCCCCCAGGCAAAGAACGTGCTGCGGGCCATGTGGGAGCGGGGCTGGAGCTTCATCAAGCGCGCCGGCACCATCATCCTTCTGAGCTCCATCGTCCTGTGGTTCCTTCAGGGCTTCGGTGTGGAGAACGGCTCCTTCGGCATGGTGGAGGACAATAACTCCTCTCTGCTGGCCGCCATCGGCGGGGCCATCGCCTTCCTCTTCGCGCCTCTCGGCTTCGGCACCTGGCAGGCCACCGTGGCCACCATCACCGGCCTCATCGCCAAGGAGGAGGTGGTCAGCACCCTGCGCGTGCTGTATCCCGGCGACCTGACCGCCCAGATCGGCGCGGCCTTCACCGGCGTCACCGCCTACTCCTTCATGATCTTCAACCTTCTCTGCGCCCCCTGCTTCGCCGCCATCGGCGCGATACGCCGGGAGATGAACAGCGGCAAATGGACCTGGGCGGCCATCGGGTGGATGTGCGGCTTTGCCTACGCGGTGAGCCTCATCGTCAACCAGCTGGGCCGGCTCTTCACCGGCGGCGGCTTCGGCATCGGAACTGTCGCGGCGCTGCTGGTACTGGCGGGGATGCTGTGGCTGCTGTTCCGGCCGGCGCCTGACGGGGCGCGCCTCGGCGCCAACAGCGCCCGCAGCGTCAGCGCGAGGGCCTGAGGACATGGGACAGTTTCTGGCTCTTTACGGCGGCGATATCCTGGTGAGCGTTCTCATCCTGGTGGGCGTCATCAGCGTGATACGCTCCATGCGCCGGGACAAAAAGGCTGGCAAGAGCGTCTGCGGCGGCTGCAGCGGCGACTGTTCGCACTGTACCGCTCACCATAGCAAGTAACTTATACCTCTGCTTTTTATGTACAAAAGGGGCGTACTGCAAAGTACGCCCCTACACTATTGAATGCCTCCCTCTGACGAGGGAGACGCTTAGGCAGGAGCATAGACAAAGGCCCCCTCAGACGAGGGGGCTGTCGAGCGATAGCGAGACTGGGGGAGGGAAAACCTACGTTACGCTGGCGGTCATCTGTTTCTCTCCCTCCGTCTCGCCCTGACGGGCGAGCCACCTCCCTCGTCCGAGGGAGGCGTCCAAAGTATGAGGTGCGCTTCCCACCTTATTTTCTAATGTAAAAAGTTGCGGGGGATACTGTTCAATTTTCCCCGCTTGTGCTATGATAAGGGTACTATGAGTGCTTATAACTACAACTACAACGGTTCGCCCTCTCCCGGGCCCGGGCCGGGCTCTCCTGGGCCACGGCCGCCCCGGAAGGACGACTCCTGGGACGGGGTGAGCTGGGTCATTGACCTGTTCCTCACCTTCGCCATCGGCCCCATCGGCCTGTTCCTCACCATCGCCCACGCCATGGGCCACGACGTGGTGGGGGGCTTTCTGTCCGGCCTGTTCGGCAGCCGCCGGAAAAAGACCCGCTCCGCCGCGGAGGCACGGGCCGCCGAGGCCCGCGCCAGGGCGGACGCCGCCTGGGCCAAGGTGAACCAGACCCAGAACCAGACCGCGGCCAGGACCGCCGCCCCCAAGGCGGCGGAGCCGGACGACGTGCACCACGCGGACGCCGGGGCCACGGTCAAGACCGTGTTCGGCTGGATCCTGGCCGCCTTCGGCCTGGTGGGCACGGCGGGCGCCGTGGCCACCAGCGCGGGGCTCTGGTCCGTCATCAGCATGGCGGCGGTGGCCCTGGGCGGCGGCGCGCTGGTGCTGAGCGCCATGGGCTCCCGCCGGAAGGAGGCCAAGTTCCGCCGGTGCATGACCATCAGCGGCACCCGGGGCGTGGTGGACATCAAAAAGCTGGCCAAGACCCTGGGCGTGGACCTGGCCGAGGCGGACAAGACCCTGGAGGAGATGGTGGACCGGGGCTACTACGGCGAGAAGGCCTACATCGACCACGAGCGGAACCTGCTGGTCATCGACGTGGAGGACATGCGGGACGTGTACCGCCGGGAGGACGAGGCCAAGGCCGCCGAGACGAAAGAGAAGATGAGCGAGTACGAGAAGTACGTGGAGCGCATCCGCCAGGCGGACGTGGACATCGAGGACGAGGTCATGAGCGAGAAGATCCGCCGGATGCAGGAGCTGACGGCCTCCATCTTCGCCGAGGTCCAGGCACACCCCGAGAAGCGGCCCATGATCGACCGGTTCATGACCTACTATCTGCCCACCACACTGAAGCTGCTGGACTCCTACGCCCGCATCGAGTCCCAGGGGGTCACCGGCCAGAACATGGCCAAAGCCAAAAAGGACATCGAGGGCATCGCCGACACTCTGGTGGCGGGCTACGAAAAGCAGCTGGACAAGCTCTACAAAGCCGAGGCCGTGGACATCGCCGGGGACGTGAGCGTCATCGAGAACATGCTGAAACGGGACGGCCTGTCAGACAAGGACGATTTCGGAAAAACTGTCGCAGGAGGACACTGATATGGCAAACGAGTATTACGACAAGCTCATCCGCTGCCGGGACGCTGTCCGCGCCCGGACCGACTTCCAGCCCCGCATCGGCCTCATCCTGGGCTCCGGCCTGGGCCCCGTGGCCGAGACCATGGAGGTAGTCGCCTCTGTGGACTACAAGGATATCCCCGGCTTCCCCGTGTCCACCGTGCCGGGCCACGCGGGCCGGTACCTGTTCGGCTACATCGGCGGCGTGCCCGTGGTATGCATGCAGGGCCGGGTCCACTACTACGAGGGCTTCGACGTGCACGACGTGGTCCTGCCCGTGCGGGTGATGGGCCTGCTGGGCGTGAAGATGGTGTTCCTCACCAACGCCGCCGGCGGCCTGGATCCCACCATGGATATCCCCTCCCTCATGGTCATCCGGGACCAGATGATGTTCAACTTCCCCAACCCCCTGATCGGCCCCAACCTGGACAAGCTGGGCCCCCGGTTCCCGGATATGAGCGAGATATATGACGCCGGCCTGCGGAAGGTGCTGCATGACACCGCCGCGAAGCTGGGTCAGAAACTGGCTGAGGGCGTGTACATCCAGCTCACCGGCCCCAGCTTCGAGACCCCCTTCGAGGTCCGCTACTACGGCTCCATCGGCGGCGGCGCCGTGGGCATGAGCACGGCCTGCGAGGCCGTGGCCGCCCGGCATATGGGTCTCAAAGTCTGCGGCATCAGCTGCATCTCCAACCTGGGCGCGGGCCTGTCCGGCCAGCCCCTCAACCACGAGGAGGTCATCGCCGCCGGCGACGCCATCGCGGAGCGGTTCTCCGCCCTGGTCACCGCCGCCATCCCGGCGCTGGATAAAGTCCTGTGACCCGGCAGCAACCAAAAAACATCGCGCTCTCGCCCGACGGGAGCGCGGTGCGCATTCTGGACCAGACGAAGCTGCCCGGCCAGGTGGTCTATCTCGATCTCCGTACCCGGGAGGAGCTTTACGAGGCCATCAAGCTCCTGCGGGTCCGGGGCGCTCCCGCCATCGGCATCTTCGCCGCCTACGGCGTGTATGTGCTGGCCCAAAGCTACGGCGGGGACGAGTTCTTCTCCCGGCTGGACGAGGACTGTGACTATCTCATCTCCTGCCGCCCCACGGCGGTGAATCTGGCCCGGCAGACGGAGCGGATGCGCGCCCTGGCCCACGCCATGGAAGGCCGGCCCGTCTCCGATATCGTGGACGCCCTGGGCCGGGAGGCCCGGGCCATCCATGAGGAGGACATCACCATGTGCCGGGCCATCGCGGAGGCGGGGCTCGATCTGCTCCATCCCGGGGACACAGTGCTCACCCACTGCAACGCCGGGCCTCTGGCCACCAGCGAGTACGGCACGGGCCTGGGCCCGCTGCTGCTGGCCGCGGAGCGGGGCGTCCAGCTCAAGGCATACGTGGACGAGACCCGGCCCCTTCTCCAGGGCGCCCGGCTCACCGCCTGGGAGCTGATGAACGCGGGGATCGACTGCACCCTCATATGCGACAACATGGCGGCGCTGGCCATGAAGCAGGGGCGGATACAGGCCGTCCTCGCCGGCTGCGACCGCATGGCCGCCAACGGGGACGCCGCCAACAAGATAGGTACCTCCGGCGCCGCTATCATCGCCAAGCACTACGGCGTGCCGGTGTATATCCTTCTCCCCTCCAGCACCATCGACCTTGCCTGCGCCACGGGAGCGGACATCCCCATCGAGGAGCGGGACGGGGAGGAGATACGCTCCCTGTGGTACGCCCAGCCCATGGCCCCGGCGGGGGTGAAGTGCTGGGACCCGGCCTTCGACGTGACGGACCATGAGCTCATCACCGCCATCGTCACGGAAAAGGGGGCCATCTTCCCGCCCTTTGACGCGAACCTGAAAAAACTGTTTGGAAAAGCCTCCTCACCGAATAAGAAGGGAGATAAATAATGGCCGTTCCAAAATACTACGAAATGATGAAGCCGCTCCTGAAAGCGGTCAACGACGGCGAACCCCACACGCTCAAGGAATTGAAACCGGTGATCGCAGAGGGTTTTTCCCTTTCCGACGCCGACCTGGCAGAATTGCTTCCCAGCGGCCGGCAAACAGTTTTTGCCATCCGGCTCAGCTGGGCCGGTACATATCTGCTGAAGGCCGGCCTACTGGAGCGCCCCGCGCGCGCGACATTTTCCATCACCGAGGAAGGAAAAAAGGTCTTGAAAAACTGTCCGGAGGTCATTGACCCGGAGTTCCTGGACAGATACGAGAGCTTTCGGAAATTCAAGTATTCCGTTTCCGCTGAGGGAGGCTCTGAACCGGCAGCTGCTTTGCAGGACACAAAAACGCCTGACGATACCTTCGAGGAGGCCTTCAAACAGATCAGCGACAACCTGGCGGACGAGGTCCTGGCCGAGGTGATAAAGCTGTCTCCCACCGCTTTTGAACAGATGGTCATCGACCTGATGTATGAGATGGGTTACGGCGCTTTTGAGAACTCCGGCCACACGACTCCGGTCACCAACGACGAAGGCATCGATGGGGTCATTATGGAGGATAAGCTCGGCTTTGATCTGATCTATATCCAGGCCAAGAAATGGGACCCGGAGCAAACCATCGGGCGGCCTCAGATACAGAGCTTCGTCGGCGCCATCTCGGGAAAGGGCGGGAAAGGTCTTTTCGTGACCACCGCCAAATTTGCAAAATCCGCCATCGACTATGCCAGGCACCAGCATATCATCCTCATTGACGGACCAAAGCTGGCCCGGTTGATGATCGAACATAACTTTGGCGTGTCGTTAAAGAAAACTTTTGAGATCAAGACGATCGACATCGACTTGTTCAACAGCTATACAGAATGACGACAAGAAAAGGAGACGCGACATGATCCGCTTTTACAACGGCCTGACCCTGGAGCCCACCGGCGTGACGAACAACGAGGTCTGGGTGGACGGCTCCGCTATCAGCTATGTGGGCCCCGCCAGGGCCGACATGCCCGCCTTTGAGCGCGAGATCGACTTGAACGGCGACCTTCTCATACCCGGCTTCAAGAACGCCCACACCCACTCCGCCATGACGTTTTTGCGCTCCGCGGCGGACGACCTGCCCCTGCAGGACTGGCTGGAAAAGCAGGTGTTCCCCCGGGAGGCCAAGCTGGACGCTGAGCGGGTGGCCGCCTTCACCAAGGTGGCGTTTCTGGAGTACCTGGCCAACGGTATCACCGCCTGCTTCGACATGTACTACTACCCCGACGCCTTCGTCCAGGTGGCGAAGGACTGGGGGTTCCGTGCCATCATGTGCGAGTCGCTGACCTTCGGGGACGACCCGAAGCGGGTCTATGAGCGGTACGAGAAGTACAACAACATGGGCCCCTTCGTGGGCTTCCGGCTGGGCTTCCACGCCGAGTACACCAACGGCATGGACACCTTCAAGGCCATCGCCGAGGCCGCCCATCACTTCAAGGCCCCTGTGTGGTGCCACAACGCCGAGACGAAGAAGGAGACGGAGGAGTGCGTGGCCAAGTACGGCAAGACTCCCACGGCGCTTTTTGACAGTCTGGGCATGTATGACTACGGCGGCGGCGGGTACCACTGCGTGTACTTCACCCCCGAGGATATGGACATCTTCGCCAAGCGCGGCTGCACCGCCGTCATAAACGCCTGCTCCAACGGCAAGCTGGCCAGCGGCATCTTCCCCTTGCGGATGGCTGTGGAAAAGGGCGTGAACCTGGCCGTGGGCACCGACGGCCCCGCCTCCAACAACGCCCTGGACATGTTCCGGGAGATGTACCTCATCAACATCCTGGCCAAGCTCCGGGAGGGCGACGCCGCCGCGGGCGACCCGGCCCTCATCCTGAACGCGGCGGTATCCGGCGGCGCCCGGGCCATGGGCCTTACGGACTGCGACGCCATCGCCGCCGGCAAGCAGGCGGACCTGGTGCGCATCGACATGCACCGGCCCAACATGCGGCCCGTGCACAACGTGGTGAAGAACCTTGTCTACTCCGGCGACCCGGCCAACGTGCGCATGACCATGGTCGCGGGCGTGGTCCGTTATGAGGACGGCCAATTCTTCGTGGGCGAGGACCCGGAGGACGTGTACCGCAACGCCCAGCGCCTCACCCGAGCGATATTCGAGGAATAAATCTGCTGTTTACACAAGAAAAAGCCTCCCTCTGACGAGGGAGGTGGCGCGGCGATAGCCGCGACGGAGGGAGAGAAAAAGCTTTTCCCTCCCCCAGTCTCGCTTACGCTCGACAGCCCCCTCGTCTGAGGGGGCCAATTTTATACCTTATACCATAGTATCACAGCGCACCTTCATGCTGCAAAAGCCAGCTCTTGGCGGCCAGACCCCCGGCGTAGCCGGTGAGGGAGCCGTCCGCGCCCACCACCCGGTGGCAGGGGATGACGATGGAGATGGGGTTATGGCCCACCGCGCCGCCCACGGCCTGGGCGGACATGGAGTAGCGGCCCATCCGCCGGGCGGCCTTTTCGGTCAGCCGCCCGTAGGTGGTCAGTTCCCCATAGGGGATCTCCAGCAGCAGGTCCCATACGAGGCGGCGGAAATCGCTGCCCGCCGGGGCCAGGGGCAGATCCCCCGGGTCCGGCTCCTCCCCGGTAAAGTAGCTGTCCAGCCAGTCCGCCGCTTGGGCAAAAATGGGCAGGTCCGGCCGGGGCTCCATGGGCGTTTTGGGGAAATACTTTTGCTCCGGCAGCCACAGGCCGGTGAGGTTTTCTCCGTCGCTCCCCAGGGTCAGGGGCCCCAGGGGCGAGGGATAGACGGCAGAGAACATGTGCGCGCCCCCTCTCCCGGCCAGCTTACCACAGCGGGAGAGGATTTGCAAATCCTTGGTCGCTCCTCGCGTCTAAGCCTCCCTCAGACGAGGGAGGTGGCCGCCGAAGGCGGTCGGAGGGAGGGACAGACGATCGGCAACTTAATGTGGTATTCCCTCCCCCAGTCTCGCTTTGCTCGACAGCCCCCTCGTCTGAGGGGGCCTTTAAGAGTCCCGCGCTATGGCAGCGTCGTTTCCTTACTTCCTCGCCACACGGCGGTGGAGGGCCAGGCCCAGGGCCGCGAGAGCCAGGGTCAGGACCAGCCACAGCAGCGGCGCGGCCTGGTAGTTGGTGAGATATCCGCCGATATGCACCAGGCGGGTGTCGTAGACGAACCCCATGTTGCCGAACACCGCCGGCAGCAGGCTCCACGCCTGACTCAGGACCCGCCGCGACTGGGGCAGGGCGGGGACCATGATGAACAGGATCATCGCCCCGAAGCACCCCGACATGGCGGCCGTGCCGCTTCTGGTGCCAAGGCTCACCGCCATCACAAAGGCGGCGTGGACCAGGCTGGCAGCGAGATATATCCCGCAGACGGTGAGGGCAAGCTCCCGCACCGTCATGGGCGCGGGGTAGGCGGGATATATCAGCTGCTGCACGGCGGTGGCGGCGTCCTCCGGCCCCAGAATGAGGAGGCACCCGGCGGCCATGGCGCCCAATATCACCAGAGCGCCGCAGAAGCTCACGGTGAGCCCCGCCAGGAACTTCGCGGCATACAGGGGCGTTTTGCCGTTCCGGGCGCATTGGAGCAGGGCGTCGGTGCGCCGCTGGCGCTCCATGGGGAAGAGCCCGGCCAGAGCGATGATGGCGAACAGGAAGATGAAAAGGTCCCCCACGTAGGCCGTTTCGGCCAGGTTGCACCAGCCCCCGTCCGGGTAGCCAGTGAGGACGAGAGGCTCCTCCAATTTCTCCGCCCGGGCGTCCCACCAGGCCTTTTCCCCCTCGGTGAGGCCCCAGCCAGCATAACCCCGCTCCCGCTCGGCGTCCACCGCGGCGTAGTAGTCCTCCGCGGTCAGGTCCTCTGTTATCTTCTCCTCGCTTACCATGCTCCACACGTTGTTATAGATGTCCCCGTACTGCCCCCGGATGATATACCCGTCCAGGGTCAAGCCCCGCTCGTCCGGGTCCGCCTGCCGGACGGTGACGGTCTGTTCGGCGTTGTCGTTGCCGGCGGCCGGCATGGTGATCCGGCTTATATAGCCCATCTCCCCGATGGTCTCCTGGATGAGGGCCGTGTCCAGGGGCCGGCCGTCCAGCCCCGCCGGGTCCTGGCGCTGGCGCCGGACCAGTTCATAGTCGGTCCAGACCTGGTCCTCTCCGCCGGTGGCGTCGTTGGACACGTACATCTTCCCCGTGACCTGGGTGGCGGTCATCAGGACCGCCGCCACCGCCAGGATCGCCAGGGCGACCCATATCATCCTCCGATGGCAGAGCTTTTTCAGCTCGAAGCGATACAGCGTGCCGAAGTTACCCATGGTCCGCCTCCTCCCCGAACCGGGCGAGATAGAATCTCTCCAGGTCCTCGTGTTTGTCCCAGGCCCCGTCGTGGACGATCTGGCCGTCCTTCATGATGAGCACCCGCCCGGCGATGTGCTCCACGTCGGAGACGATGTGGGTGGACAAAAGTACCACGCTGTCCCGGCCCAGGGAGGCGATGAGCTCCCGGAACCGGACCCGCTCTTTGGGGTCCAGGCCCGCCGTTGGCTCGTCCAGGACCAGAAGCTTCGGGTCGTTGAGGAGCGCCTGGGCGATGCCGAGGCGCTGGCGCATGCCGCCGGAATACGTTTTTATCTTCTTTTTCTGCACGTCCGCGAGGCCCACCATGGCCAAAAGCTCCTCGCTTTTCCGCCGGGCGGCCGCCTTGTCCAGCCCCTTCATGGCGGCCATGTACAGGAGAAAGTCCCGGCCGGTGAAGTCGGGGTAGTACCCGAAGTCCTGGGGCACATACCCCAGCCCGGCCCGGTACTCCTCGCTGCCCACGTCCTGCCCGTCAAAGGCGACGGTCCCGGCGGTGGGCTTCAGTATGCCGCACACCAGGCGCATGAGGGTGGTCTTGCCCGCCCCGTTGGGGCCAAGAAGGCCCGTGACGCCCGGGCCGAGGCGCAGGCTCACCCGGTCCACGGCGATCTTGGGGCCGAATTGCTTGGAAAGCCTGTCTATTTTTAGCTCCATGACAGCTCCTCCGTTTTATGAATGGTCATGAAATACTCCCGCCCGGTGAGGGCGAGCACGGCGGCCAGGGCCAGCAGCCACCAGCGGAACCCCGCGGGGGCGTACACGCCCTTAACGCCGTGGAGCGTCAGGGCCAGCCCCGCCGTCAGCACCGCCGCGCCGCCGCAGAGATAGAGCCCCTCCCGGCCCCGGACCCGCCGCACGGCGGCGAGGCCCAGAAGGTCCGTGAGCAGGTAGGGTGTGAGAAAATACACCCCCGCCCGGAAAAAGCTCCCGCCCCCCATAGCGGCGAGGACGCACACCAGCGCCAGGTGGGCCAGGCCCACCGCCCCCATCCGGGCCAGGACCACGCTCCGCAGGGAAAATCGGCTGGCAAGCTCCAGCTCCTCCATGCCGTACAGGGCCGAGCGGGCCCCCTCCGTCACCGCGGCGAGGGCCGCGAACGGGGTCAGCGCCGCCGTCACCCACACCGCGTCCCCGGGCGCCAGCCGCCCGGCCGCCAAAGCCAGGACCAGCACCGCAAGAGAGACTATCCAAGTGACGGGCCGGACATAGGCCGCCTGGCCCAGCAGGAACCGACCATGGCTCACCGGGGCCGGGGGCAGCGAGCGCAGAAAGGCCCGCTTCCGGGCCCCGTCCGGTCCGGGAACAGCGGCGCGCAGCGCGCCGAGAAGATCGTCGTTCATGGTCCGTCCTCCCTCAAAAGCGTTCGCAGCTTGTCCAGCGCCGCAGCGGTCCGCCGGTATACGGCGAAGCGGCTGATGCCCAGGGCCGCGGCCACGGCCCCCACCGGCGCCTCGTTCATATACCGCATGAGCACCAGGTCCCGCTCCTGGTCCGTGAGGGCCGCCAGGGCCTGGGCCAGCGCCAGCCGGTCCAGCACCCCCGGCTCCCCGTCCGGGGCGGCCAGGTCCTCCGGCAGGGGCTCCGCCTTTTGGCGGCGGTACTGGTCGGCGCACAGGTTCCGTGCCACGGTGTAGAGATACCCCAGGGCCCGGCCCTCTTCCCGGTAGCCGGCGGCGGACAGCCACCGCAGGAAGGTCTCCTGGGTCACGTCCTCCGCCTGGGCGGGCGAGCCCAGCTTGTGCAGACAGTAGCGGTATATCCTGTCGTACTGCTTGTCGATGTCCATAGGTGTGAAGGCTCCTTCACCTTGTATAACGGATGAGGGGGGCGGGATGTGCGCGGCTTGGAAATCTTTTTATATATTGTAGCATTGTGTCAAGTATGCTACAATATAGTGAGTTTTGGCGACGGGGTGAGACATATGAGCTTTTTGTATATACTGGAGGGGCTGCGGGTCCCGCTGCTGGACAAGCTCCTGTCGGCGCTGACTTTTCTGGGGGGCGAGGGGATATTCATCGCCCTGGCCATCATCGTGTTCTGGTGCGTCAGCAAGCGGGACGGGTACTACCTCATCGCCGCCGGCGTGGGCGGCACGGTGATCAGCCAGAACATGAAGATCCTCTGCCGGGTGCCCCGGCCCTGGATCCGGGACCCGAACTTCACCATCGTGGAGAGCGCCCGGGAGGGCGCGGGGGGCTACTCCTTCCCCAGCGGCCACAGCCAGAACGCGGTGGTGGCCCTGGGCGGCACGGCCCGGTTCGCCCGCCCCGGCTGGCTGAAGGCGGTGCTGTGGGTCCTGGCGGCCGTGGTATGCTTCTCCCGGATGTACCTTGGCGTCCACACCCCCGCGGACGTGCTCGTGGGCGCGGCCATCGGCCTGGTGCTGGTGTTCGGCCTGCGGCCCTTGTTCACCAGGAGCGAGCAGGACCCCCGCATCATCGACTGGGTCTTCTGCGGCGTGTTCGTCTTCGCGGCGGCGGGCCTGTTTTTGGCCGGGCACGTCCCGGCGGGGGCGGACCCGGAAAATCTCGCGGAGTTCCAGAAAAACAGCTACACCATGTTCGGCGTGGCGGCGGCGGTGCTCATCGGCGCGCCTTTGGAGCGGCGGTTCGTCCGCTTTGAGACCGACGCCCCCTGGTGGGCCCAGATCCTCAAGTGCGCCTTAGGCCTCGCGGTGGTGATGGGCCTGCGCATGGCCCTCAAGTCCCCCCTGAACGCCCTGTTTCAGGGCAAGCCCATCGCGGACGCGGTGCGGTACATGCTCATGGTCCTGGCGGCGGTGCTGGTGTGGCCGCTGACGTTCCGCTGGTTTTCCAAGGGCTGCCCCGTGAGCCGCCGGGGAAGGAAGGTGCTCAAAGTGGTGTTTATCGTACTTATTATCATTCTGGTGCTGGTGGCTATCCTCTTTTGGGTGGTGACCCGGGACTCCTCCATGGAGCCCAGGGACTTCCCGGAGGCGGAGAACGACCTGATCACCCCCCTGGGCGTCACCATGCTGTCCGGCCACCGGGCCGGGGGCGGCGTGGCCCCGGAGAACACCCTGATGGCCCTGGAGACATGCGCGAAGAGCGCGGACTACCACCTGGACGTGTTGGAGTTCGACCTGCACATGACCGCGGACGGGGTGCTGGTGCTGCTCCACGACGGCACCCTGGACCGGACCAGCGACGCGGCGGAGGTGTTCGGCGAGACGGATGTGGACGTGGGCAGCAAGACCTTTGAGGAGCTGCAAAAGCTCAACATGGGCGCCAAGTTCACCGCCGCGGACGGGTCCACGCCCTTTGCGGACCTCCATGGCGATGCGGTGCCCGATGACCTTCGCATCATCAGCCTGGACCAGGCCCTGGACTACCTGGAGGGGGCCGGGGGCTTCCGCTACATCATTGAGATCAAAAACGGCGGCGATGTCGGCCGCAAAGCGGCGGACGAACTGTACGCCACCCTCTCGGCCAAGGGCTGTCTGGACCGGGCCGTGGTCGGCACGTTCCACAACGAGATCACCGCCTATATGGACACGACCTACCCCGACATGCTCCGCAGCGCGGGCGTGAGCGAGGTGGTCAGGTTCTACTTCTCCGCCCTGCTGGACCTGGACGTGGAGCCTGACACCTTCCGGTTCAAGGCCCTGCAGATCCCCACCACGGACTACGTGGTGAACCTGGGCACCAGCCGGGTAGTCAACTACGCCCATGAGCACGGCATCGCCGTCCAGTACTGGACCATCAACGACCCGGCCCAGATGGCGCGGCTGCAAAGTATCGGCGCGGACTGCGTCATGACAGACCACCCGGACGAGGGCGCGAAGGTGCTGAACCAGCCGTAAGGAATGGCGCCATTGCAACGTGGTGCCATGGCGCTCCCTGCGTCGACAGTATCCCTCGCGAACGGTTTCGCTGCGCTCAACAACGGGGCCCCCACGGGAGCCCAGCGAAGCGGGTCCCGTGGGGAGAGGAGGAGCGCGGGAGCGGGCGGATGCTGCCGGCTTTGCCGGCGGCGAAGCTTAGCGACCGCCGCGACGACGAGGGACGCTGTCTCCTTGGAGCGCCGTCGGCATGCGCACCCACCCGGCGTGCGGCGGGAACCGGCAGTAGATAATTTAAAATCTTTTGTAACGAATCAAAGCTATGTCCGTCTAATCAGGGAGGTGATGGCGCTGGACTACGAGGGGCTGTATGACGCCTACTATATGCAGGTGTACTCCTTCCTCCTCACCCTGTCCAGGGACCGGAGCCTGGCCGAGGAGCTGACGGCGCAGACCTTCTACAAAGCCGTGGTGGCCAAGAGCGAGTTTCGCGGCGAGGCCAAGGAGCTGACGTGGCTGTGCGCCATCGCGAAGAACCTCTACACCGACGAGCTGCGCCGCCGGTCCCGGCAGAGCGACGTCTCCCCCGAGGAGACGGATGCCGCCGCGCCGGGAGCCATGGAGGACGCCGCCCAGGACAAGGACGACGCCTTCCGCATCCACCTCATTTTGCATGACATGCCCGAGCCCTACAAGGAAGTGTTCCAGCTACGGGTGTTCGGGGAGCTGCCCTTCTCCCAGATCGGGGAGATATTCGGCAAGACGGAGACATGGGCCCGGGTCACCTATCACCGGGCGCGATTGAAAATACAGGAAAGGATGGTGGGAGACGATGGATAACTGCGGCGTGGTCCGGGACATACTGCCCTTGTACGTGGACGGCGTGTGCAGCGACGCCAGCCGTGCGCTGGTGGACGAGCATATCGCCTCCTGCCCTGAATGCGCGAAGATGCTGGCCCAACTGCGGGACAGCGCCTGCGAGGACAGCCTCCGCCGGGAGACGGCGGCGGTGCTGGCCCCCCGGCGGTGGCGCAACAGGCTCTTTGCCGCCAGCTGTACGCTGGCGGGGGTTTTGTGTGTGCCGGCCAGTCTCCTGGCCGCCATGGGCCGGAGCCCTGCCATGGACTATCCCTTCTCCTGGCTGCTGCTTCTGGCCCCCGCGCTGCTGGTAGCGCTGGCGGCCACGCTGCTGCCCCTGCGGTGCCGGCGCTACACGGGCCGGTGGACCCTTCTGGGCTATACAGCCAGCCTCTTACTGTTTTTCATGGCCTGCTGCCTCTACGCCTCCACGGGCACGGCGGCGGTCTCTCCTGTGGGCGCGGCCTTCGCCGCCGGCGCGGTGGTCCTCTATATCGCCAGCGCCGCGGCCATCCTGCCCTGGGCGCTGAAGGAGCTGCCCCTCCCCGGCCGCTTTGCCGGGCACAAGGCCCTCGCGGCCCTCACATGGGACATCGCCTTTGCCCTGCTCCTTCTGGAGTGCTTTTTGCTGGCCATGCCCGCCGGGCACCCCCTGACGCTGGGGCTGGGCAGCCTTCTCCTGGTGGGGCTGGGCGCTTTCGCGGCCCTGACCCTCCTGCGGCGGCTCAAAATGGATAAGCTGGCGGCCATGGGCGTGGCCGTGGCCGTGGCTGGCAACGCCCTGTGCTGGCTCATCCAGCCCGTGATGCGCCTCACCGGGGCGGAGAAGGACGCCGCCCACGTATTGCAGATCATCCAGACCGTGCTGCTCATCGCCGCCATGGCGGCGGGGGCGGCGCTGGTGTGCGCCGGGGCCTGGCAGGCCTACCGGCGCGGCACGAAAAAGGCGGAGGCGTGATATGGACACGCCCATGCGCACGAAAGCGGTGGTCCACCTGGACCGGCTGGCCGCCAACGTCCGGAACGTGCTGGCCCGGCTGGGGCCCGGCGTGGCTCTCACGGCGGCCCTGAAGGGCGACGCCTACGGCCACGGCATCGCGGGGGTGTACCCCACCCTCCGGCGGTGCGGCGTGACCGGCTACGCGGTGGCCTACTGGCAGGAGGGCGCAGAGCTCCGGGCCGCCGGCGCGCAGAGCGAGCCCATCCACCTGCTGTCCCCCATCATGGACCAGGAGCTGCCCCGGGTCATCCAGTACCGCCTCACCCCCTCCATCTTCTCGGTGGAGCAGGCGGAGAAGCTGGACGCCCTGGCCGCGGAGACGGGCGTCGTCGTTCCCGTGCAGATCAAGATCGACACGGGCATGCGCCGCATCGGCTTTCCCTGGGACGTGAGCTCCGTGGCGCCCATCGCCCGCATCGCGGGCATGGAGCACATCCGCATCGCGGGCATGTTCACCCACTTCGCCCGGGCGGACGAGCCGGACCGCCCCCAGACGGCCCGGCAGCTGGAGCGGTTCAACACGCTCCTCGCGGCCCTGCGGGAGGCGGGGGTGGACATCCCCACCGCCCATGTGTCCAACAGCCCGGCCATACTGCTGCGGCCGGAGGCGCAGCTGGACGCGGTCCGCACCGGCGACCTGCTGTTCGGCCTGTGCCCGGTGGAGGAGGCCGACTGGGCCGGCCAGGGCCTTCAGGAGGTCCTGACCTGGGAGTCCTACGTGGCCATGGTAAAGACCGTGCCCCCCGGGGAGGAGGTCAGCTACGGCGGCACCTTCACCACGAGTCGGGAGACCGTCATCGCCACCGTCCCGGTGGGCTTCTGCGACGGGTACAGCCGGGGGCTGTCCAACAAAGGGCTGGTAAAGATCCGGGGCCAGCTGGCCCCGGTCATCGGCCGGGTCTGCATGGACCAGTTCATGGCGGACGTCACCGATATCCCCGGCGTGACTGCGGGGGACCGGGTGGAGCTTCTCAACGGCGGGGACCTGTCCGTCCTGTGGATGGCGGACCTTCTGGACACCAATACCGATTCCATCACCTGCGCCATCACCAAGCGGGTACCACGGATATATACAGAAACAGGAGATATGAGATGAACAAATTCGCTTACTATGTGCGCGTGCTGTCCGGCATGCGGCTGAAACGGTTCCTGCCCATCCTGGACAAGGCCCACGAGATCAGCGGCAAGAGCAAGGCGTGGCTGGCGGCAGACATGGTCCGCTGCGCCCGGAAATACGGCTCCGGCTACCACGACTATATCCAGTTCGGCATGTACGACCTGACCGAGGAGCAAAAGGCCACCATGGTCACCCGGGTGGTGAACCGGGAGCTGATGGCCCACCTGAACGACGAGACCAAGTCCATCGTCCTGGACGACAAGGGCCTGTTCGCCGAGAAATACGCCAAGTTCATGAAGCGGGACGTGCTGGACCTGACCCGGGCCACCCCTGAGGAGATCGACGCCTTCGTGGCCAAGCACCCCCGGATGTTCTGCAAGCCCACCGCCGGCGACAGCGGCAAGGGCTGCTTCATCTACGAGGCCCCGGAGGGCGTGACCCACGAGCAGTTCATGGAGGAGATGAAGGCCCACGACACCGGCGTGTGCGAGGAGATATTGCCCCAGCACCCCCAGCAGATGGCCGTGAACCCCTACAGCCTCAACTGCATGCGTCTCGTCACCCTCATCGACGACAAGGGGGTCCCCCACGTCATCTACGCGGTGCAGAAGTTCGGCGTGAAGGACGTGCCCGTGGACAACTACGGCCCCGGCGGCATCGGCTGCCGCGTGGACGTGGACACCGGCGTGGTCCGCTGGCCCGGCGTGCTGGGCGAGGGCTTCATGCGCCAGGTGTTCACCGAGCACCCCGTGAGCCACGTGAAGTTCGAGGGCTATAAGCCCCCCTTCTTCAAGGAGGCATGCGACATGGTCTGCGAGGCGGCCCTGGTCACCCCGGAGCTGCGGTATGTGGGCTGGGACGTGGGCATCACCCCGGACGGCCCCGCCATCGTGGAGGGCAACGACTTCACCGACTACCTGTTCTACCAGCACGTGCCCCAGACCCCGGACGGCATCGGCATGCTGCCCGTGTTCCAGAAGTACGTTCCCGATTTCAAACGGTAACTATACGAGGAGGAAAAACTGTTATGTGGGGAAAGATCTACGACTTTCTTGACGTCCTGTGGGGGTATCCCATGCTGATCCTGCTGGTGGGCGGCGGCCTTTACTACGGCTTCCGCACCGGCTTCTACCAGATCCGCTGCCTGCCCCTGATCTTCCGGAAGACCTTCGGCGAGATGTTCAAAAAGGACAAGAACGTGGACTCCCTGGAGGGCACCCTGACGCCCTTCCAAGCGCTGTCCACCGTCCTGGCCGGCACCGTGGGCGCCGGCAACATCGCCGGCGTGGCCTCCGCCATCGCGGTGGGCGGCCCCGGCGCCCTGTTCTGGATGTGGGTCACGGCCATCTTCGGCATGATGACGAAGCTGGCGGAGGTGTCCCTGTCCATCAAGTACCGGAAGAAGGGCGAGGACGGCGAGTACTACGGCGGGCCCATGCACTACATACGCAACGGCCTGGGCAAGAATTGGCGCTGGCTGGCGGCCGTGTTCTCCGTGGCCATGATCCTGCTGACCCTGACGGACGCGGCCTTCGTGCAGGTCAACACCGCCGCCGAGGCCATCAACACCTCCTTCCACGTGCCCAACTACGTCACCGGCATCGTCATCGCCGTGGTGAGCCTGCTGGTGGCCATCTCCGGCACCAAGGGCATCGGCAGGTTCTGCAGCGTGGTGGTGCCCCCCATGTGCGTCATCTACATCGTGGCGTGCCTGGTGACCATCGTGATCAACTTCCAGAACGTGGGCAGCGCCTTCGCCATGGTGTTCAAGTACGCCTTCACCCCCATGGGCGCGGTGGGCGGCTTCACCGGCTCCGCCATCATGCTCACCATGATGAAAGGCGGCGCCCGGGGCATCTTCTCCAACGAGGCCGGCGAGGGCACCGCCGCCACCGTCCACGCCACCGCCAAGACCGATCACCCCGTGCACCAGGGCTTCTACGGCGTAGTGGAGGTGTTCATCGACACCATCATCGTGTGCACCCTGACCGGTATCGCGCTGCTGTCCTGCGGCCCGGAGCTGTGGAACTACGTGGGCGAGGACGGGGAGCTCCTCCAGGGCGTGGCCCTGACGCTGGAGGCCTTCCGCGGCACCTTCGGCACTCCCGGCGTGATCGTGCTGGGCGTGTGCGTGTTCCTGTTCACCTACTCCTCCTATCTGGGCTTCTTCGTGGAGTTCCGGACCAGCCTGGAGTACGTGTTCCACGAGAAGGTCACCCGGTACCTGAAGTGGATATTCTTCGCCATCCCCCTCATCTCCTCCTGGATGGAGGTCAGCATGATCTGGGATATGGCCGACATGGTGGTGGGCTTCATCTTCATCCCCAACATGGTCGCCCTGCTGCTATTGAGCCCCCAGGTGTTCGACATGCTGAAGGAATACACCGCCATCTGCAAGGCGGAAAAGAAGAAGTGACCGCTCTCAGACAGCAAAAAGCACCCTCCCGGGCGGGAGGGTGCTTTTTCATGTATTTTATTCTGCGTGTTTGCGGATGATGATGAAGGGGGTGAGCTGGGTGGAGTTGCCGGTGGGGTTGTCCCGGATGAGCTCGGTGCACTGCTCGTCGGTGAGGGTCAGGTCCGGGCTCTTGCCCAGGATATCCCGCTCGAAGTCGTTGGCGTCCACCAGCATGCAGGTGACGCCGGTCTCCTCCTTGATGCGTTTGCAGACGCCGTTGGGGTCCTTGGGCAGCATCATGCAGAAGTCGCCGTAGACCTGGAAGGAGGCGGTGTAGAACCCGTCCAGGCCCGCCACCTCGGGGCCGGCGATCTTATAGAAGATCCCCTTCTTGCCGAACAGCTTGCCCACGCCCCCGGCGATGGAGGCCCAGATGATCTTCAGGGCGCCGCAGTGGTCGATGGCGAACTGCATCTTCCAGGGGTTGTCCACGCCGATGCCGGCGGTGCTGTGGGAGGCGAACTTGGAGAGGAACCGGGCCAGCAGGGACAGGTGCATGTCCTTTTTATAGATGATGTTCTTCTGGCACAGGGAGATGATCTTCTCCGCCATGGAGAGGATGTCCCCCTCCTGATAGACGGGCAGAACGTACTTTCTCACCAGGTCGCAGTAATCCTCGCCGATCTGGACAAAATGGGTCTTGATGGCGCCCCGGTCGAACTTGCCGAAGCTGGTCTCGATGGTGAGGGATTTGTTTTCGTTGGGCGTTAAAACGGCTCCCATGGTCTCCTCCCGGAAGGCTCTCGCCTTTCTTTTCTCTTTCTTTGTATTTCAGTGGGTCCCGGTTTTTTAGAATACCACAATTCCCAGCCGTTGGCAAGTATGGACTCTCTTCCACCTGTTACGCCCTCTGAAGATAGTGTGCCGCGGCGGCCCCTTTTTTCCCGTGGCAAAAAATTTTTGCGGGCCCGCCCGTCCTATTGACAATCCGGGAAGATATGGTATAATGATTGCAGTAATTAGGAATTATTCCTAAATTTTTACGGAGGTAACTATCCTATGGCTAAATGGATCTGCACCGTTTGCGGTTACGTACATGAGGGCGACACGGCTCCCGAGGCCTGCCCCGTTTGCAAGGCTCCCGCTTCCAAGTTCCAGAAGCAGGCCGGCGAGATGACCTGGGCCGCCGAGCACGTCGTCGGCGTGGCGCAGGGCGTCCCTGAGGATATCATCATGGATCTGCGCGCCAACTTCGAGGGCGAGTGCACCGAGGTGGGCATGTATCTGGCCATGGCCCGCGTGGCCCATCGGGAGGGCTATCCCGAGATCGGCCTGTACTGGGAAAAGGCCGCCTATGAGGAAGCCGAGCACGCCGCCAAGTTCTGCGAGCTGCTGGGCGAGAAGGTCACCGACTCCACCAAGAAGAACCTGGAGATGCGCGTGGAGGCCGAGAACGGCGCCACCGCCGGCAAGTTCGACCTGGCCAAGCGGGCCAAGGCCCTGAACCTGGACGCCATCCATGACACCGTGCATGAAATGGCAAGGGACGAGGCACGGCACGGCAAGGCTTTCCAGGGCCTGCTGAACCGCTACTTCAAGTAATCCAAAGGAGACCGCACCATGAAGAAATATGTGTGCCCCTGCGGGTATGAGTACGACCCGGCCGTGGGCGACCCCGAGCACGGCGTGGCCCCCGGCACAGCCTGGGAGGACGTGCCCGCCGATTGGGAGTGCCCCATCTGCGGCATGGGCAAGGACGCCTTCGAGGAGGCGTAAGAACATAAAAAGCAAGACCGGGACGCGTATGCGTCCCGGTTTTACCATATTGAGAAAGCGGCTCAATCCGGCAGTCTGCCATTGTTCCGATAATACTCGACAATGCTTGCTTCCTTTTTATGTCCCGTTTGCCACATGGCGTTATACATAGAGTCAAGAAACGCCTCGTCCCATCCGTTCTCGATCTGAGTTCTAAATATCCCCTGTCGATATTTAGCGATAAGGTCAATATAGCTGACGAGCAGATCCGGGATCTTGCCGCCGGAAACTTTGGCAAGTTCAGCCTCGGATAGAGTTTTGGGTTCGGTGGGGTCGGTATTCTCCACGGCTTCGTCGTTCAGTTTCTTTTCGTCATTCATAGCTTATCCTCCTGTCGTATCAAGGTCAATACTTTACGCGGTGGCCTCGGAAATCGGGGCAATCCTGTCCGCCCAGCTGTTCAAAGGCTTCAAAGCCGCTGCTGAAGCGGCAGACACTGGCGGCCTCACAGACGGCGCAGTTGCTGGCACTGAATTTACCATACGCTTCCCCATTCCGCGCCCAGTCAAACCCGCCTGTGACGTCCTTCACGGTCTCGTCGTTCAGTTTCTTTTCGTCGTTCATGGTATGTTCCTCCTTATGTCCTTTTCCGGCTTCTTCCCGTCCGGTTTCTTTTCCTCGCTCATGGGTCGTTCCTCCTTGTTTTTAGTTCGCGCTGTATCGCATTTATCATGTTATCATACTAGCGGAACGCCGGGCGGCCGTCAATGGCTGTGTCCCGAATCGACAAAAACACGACTCGAATTGCACTCAGCGCCCCTTTACAAGCGGCTTTTCTCCCGGAAAAGACAGCAAAAGAGGACAGCGGCTGCTGTCCTCTCCGTTATTCTCCTGTTTCCTTCAGCTTTTTGCAGGCGTGGGGGCAGGCGGCGCCCTCCGGGATGCGCCAGGGCTGGCCCGGCCCCTCGTGGACGGCCCCCTGGATGAGCCCGGAGCGGCACATCTCCCAGACCGCGGTCTGGTCGCAGCCCCATTTTTCGGCGGCCTCCTTCGTCCCTATCATCCTATCCATCGCCCGATCCCTCACAAATCCATGTGGCGACATTTTAGCGTATAATTTGACTTGTGTCAATAGCGTAACGCTTGTTTGACAAGGTTTAAGTCCCGCCTTGCTGTCTCTACAATTTATAGAGAGGTGAGGCGCATGAAAGCGGAGTACAAGGAGCTTTACGAGAAGTTCGGCCTGAACGTGGTGTACTATCGGAAGCGGAAGCGGTTGACCCAGCTGCAGCTGGCGGAGCTGGCAGACATCGACCGCAGCCACATCAGCGCCATCGAGCTGGGGAACGTGGGCGTATCCTTCGACGTGATATTCAAGCTCTGCGAGGTGCTGGAGGTCTCCCCCAAGGAGCTGTTCGATTTTCGGGACTGATGAAAAGAGCGGGGCCTGTGGATACAGGTCCCGCTTGCTTTTTGTTTTATATGGTCAGAAGCCGAAGCCGCCGAAGAACTGGCGGAAGAAGTCGTCCATGGCGCCGTAGCCGTACTGGTATTGCTCCGGGGCGGGGGTGGCCTCCACAGGCGGGCGGCTCTCCCCCAACGTCGCGGACAGGGTCAGCTTCTCCCCGGCCCGCCAGACCGTCACTTCCACCGTGTCGCCCACGGCGTAGCTGTGGATGGCGGTGGTGAGGGCGCTGTAGCCGGTGACGGCCTCGCCGTTCAGGGCGGTGATGATGTCCCGGACCTGGATGCCCGCCGCCTCGGCGGGACTGCCCTCGTCCACCTGGGACACATAGGCGCCCACCACCATGCCGTAGCGCTCGGCCATGGCGCTGGTGACGGAGCTGCCCTCGATGCCCAGGGTGGCCCGGTCTTTCACGTAGCCGTATTGGATGATCTGGTCGGCGATGTGGGCCGCGTCGGAGATGGGAATGGCGAAGCCCAGGCCCTCCACGCCAGTGGCCTTCTGCTTGGCGGTGACCACGCCGATCACGTCGCCGTTGGTGTCATAGACCGGACCGCCGGAGTTGCCGGAGTTCACGGCGGCGTCGATCTGGAACATGTTGATGGGGTCCGAGTCGGAGTCGGTGGTGATGAGCCGGTCGGTGGCGGAGATGATACCGGTGGTCATGGTGAAGTTCAGCTCACCCAGGGGGTTGCCCACGGGGTAGATCTCCCGGCCCACCACGATGTCCTCCGGGCCGCCGTAGGTCACGGGGGTGAGGCCGGCGGCGTCTATTTTCAGGACGGCGATGTCGTTGTCCTCGTCGTAGCCCACGATCTGGGCGGTGTACTCCGTGCCGTCGAAGGTGAGCACCGACACCTCATAGCCGCCCTTCCGGGCCTCCTCGATCACATGGTTGTTGGTCATGATATAGCCGTCGTCGCTGATGATGAACCCCGTGCCGGACACGCTGGCGGGGCTCACCTGGCCGAAGATGTTGGCGTAGATGATCTCCGTGGTCACGCCCACCACCTGGCGGCGGGCCTGGTCGTATATGTGCTCGCCCACGCCGGCCGCCGCGGCGAGAGAGGCGGCGTCGGAGCCGGCCTCCGTCTGGGGCGGCAGGGCCTCGTCCGTTGTCTCGGGCAGGGGCGCGGGCGTGGCCTCCGCCGCCGGGGGCGTATCGTCCAGCACGCCGGAGCGCAGCACGAACCAGGTGCCCCCCACGCCCAGGGCCGCCGCCAACAGGGAGCACAGCAGGCACAGGGCCACCACGGCCCCCGCGCTGAAGCCCCGCTTTTCCCGGCGGCGTGGCGCCGGGGTGGGGGTCCCGTAGCCGCCGGGGGCGCTGGCGCCGTAGTGGGCCGAGGCCTCGGCGGGGTTTCCGTTCGTATTGTAATCGTTGTTGTACTCGTTCATGGATAGATCTCCTCAAGTTTTCTCTGGTGTATACTTTATCCTTTTTCCCCGCGCAAATCTACTGGGAACTGTAAAGATTTTATGGATTTTTTATGAAGGGCCCGACAGGCGGCTGCAGGGCAAGCCTTTCTTTTTCAATCTGTTAACATTTTTAATGGTGAAATGGTTTATAGTATCCCCAGAGAAAAACCGTGTGGGAGGCGCCCTCTTTGAACCAGGACTTCCGCCCCGGCCAGGGCCCGGTACAACCGAATACCGAAACCCAGGCCCCGGGACGGACGGCGTACTCCGACGCCTATTATCGCTCCGCTCCCGCCCAGGGCCAAGTCGGGTACGGCTATAATCCCTCCCGGTATTACGCCCAGGAGGAGGAACCCGCCAACCGGGGACCCATCAGCATGCGGGCCATGCTGGCGCTGTGCCTGGCCTGCGTGCTGGTGGCCGGCGTTCTGGGCGTGGGCGGGCTGTATCTATTGAGCCGCGACCGCCGGGCGGACCGGTCCGCCGCGGGCTCCGCCGACTTTTTCGCCGAGGCCCGCCAGGCCCTGTCCGAGCCCGGACCGCTGAAGCTCTCCCCCGCGGCGGCCGCCGCACCCATGACCGGGGAGGACCTGTACGCCATGGCCTGCGGCCAGATGGCGGGGGTGTCCGGCGGGTCCCAGGCCGGCTCCGGCATCGTCCTCACCTCCGACGGCTATATCCTCACCTGCTACCACATCATCCGGCAATGCTACACCTACGGCGCGCCCGTCACCGTCACCCTCCACGACGGCGCCGCTTACACCGCCCAGATCGTGGGCACTGAGGCAGACAGTGACCTGGCTGTGCTGAAAATAGACGCCCTAGGTCTGGACGCGGCCACGCTGGGCGACTCCGAGGCTCTGGTCGTGGGCGAGCGGGTCTACGCCGTGGGCAATCCCACCCCGTCCCTCCCCTACTCCATCACCCGGGGCGTGGTGTCCGCCGTGGACCGGGCCATCGCCCTGGACGACGGGGTCACCGCCGACATGTTCCAGTTCGACGCCGCCATCGCCGCGGGCAGCTCCGGCGGCCCGGTCTACAATGACCGGGGCCAGGTGGTGGGCGTGGCCACGGCCCGGTACACCGCCTCCGGCGTGGAGGGTCTGGGCTTCGCTATCCCCATCTCCGACGCTGTGACCGTGGCCAACGAGCTCATCCAAAAGGGCTACGTCTCCGGCAAGGCGTATCTGGGCATCGTCATGGACGCCACCTACACCCCCGCCGTGGCCCGGTATTACCGGGGCGTGCCCGGGGCCTACGTCAAGTCCGTGGAGAAGGGCAGCGCGGCCCAGGCCGGCGGCCTCCGGCCAGGGGACGTGATCACCGCCGTGGACGGGGTGAGCGTGGACAGCTCCGACGCGCTGGTGAGCGCGGTGAAGGGCTACAGCGCCGGGGACAGCGCTGTCCTCACCGTCTGGCGGGGCGGCGGCTACACGGACATCTCCGTCACCTTCGGCGAGGCCGTGCCCTCCGACCCTGTACAATGACCATACGCCGGAGGGCCATGCGTCCTCCGGCGAAAATATATTTTCCCCCGCAATAAAACCCCTTTCCCGGGCATTTCTTCTGTGACAGGAGAACGCATACGATGCAGTCAGACGTGGAAAGACCCATAGCGCCGTCTCCGGACCGGGCCCGCCTGGAGACGCTGCTGGCCGGCGTAGCCGCCGGCGACGGAGAGGCCCTTGGGGACCTGTACGCCGCCGTGAAGGGCGCGGTGTACGCCATGGCGCTGGGCATTTTGAAAAATGCCCACGACGCCCAGGACGTGACCCAGGACGTGTTCGTCCGCATATGGGAGAGCGCCGTGAGCTACCGGCCCCAGGGCTCGCCTATGGCCTGGATCCTCACCATCACCCGGAACATGGCTCTCATGCGCATCCGCCAGGGGAGCCGCATCGAGCCTATGGACGAGGCGGCCTGGGAGAGCCTGCCCGCCCCCGGCCTCACCGCCGAGGAGCGCACCGCCCTGCGGGCGGCGCTGGAGGGCCTTTCTGACCAGGAGCGGCAGATCGTGCTGCTGCACGCGGCGGCAGGCCTGAAGCACCGGGAGATCGGCCAGCTGCTGGACCTGCCCCTGGCCACCGTCCTGTCCAAGTATCACCGGGCGATCAAAAAACTGCGGACGCTGCTGGAAGGAGATGACGCCAGATGACGGACGAAGAGCTGATGAAGCGCCTGAAAAGCGCCGTGGACCACGCCGCGCCCGACGATCTGGCCGGGGTCCTGGCCCGCTGCAAGACCGGGCAGAGCAACGTGATCGATATAACGGAGCGGCCTGCCCGCACCGGCAAAAGCCGCCGGCGGGGCCGCCTGGTGGCCGCGTGCCTGGCCGCACTGCTCCTGGCCGGGGGCGGCGGGGGGGTCTTTTACCAACAGGCCTACGCCGTGGCCTCCGTGGTGAGCCTGGACGTGAACCCCAGCATCGAGCTGAAGGTGAACAGGAAGGAAAAGGTCCTCTCCTGCACCGGCCTCAATACCGAGGCCGCCGCCGTACTGGCGGACATGGACGGGGGCCGGGACTTGAAGGGCGCGAAGCTGGACGTGGCGGTGAACGCCATCGTGGGGGCCCTGGTGCGAAACGGATACCTGGACCACCTGGACAGCGCCATCCTCATCTCCGTGGAGGACAGCGACACCGCCCGGGGCGCCCGGCTCCAGCAGGAGCTGGTGGCCTCCGTGGACGGGGTGCTCCAGACCGCCTCCAACACCGCCTCCGTCCTGAGCCAGAGCCTGGCTGCGGACAGGAGCCTGAACGCCCGGGCCCAGCAGAACAACATCTCCACCGGCAAAGCCCACCTGGCGGACCGGGTCGCGGCCATGAACGGGGACCTGGACTTCAACGCTCTGGCCGCCCTCAGCGTGGAGGAGCTGCGGGACCTCCTGGAGATCGGCGCGCCCGCCATGCCCATCGGCGCCGACGCCGCCCTCCAGGCCGTGCTGGACTTCGCCGGCCTTGACGGGAAAGCCGCCCTCCGGGCCGAGGTGGACCCGGAGCTGGACGAGGCCGTTCCTTACTATGAAGTGGAACTTGAAATAGACGGCCGGGAACTGGAGTATGGCGTGGACGCCTTTACCGGCCAGGTCATCCAGGGCGTGAAACTGCCCGCCGCGGGACACGGCCCGGCCACGTCCCAGGCGGCGGCACAGCCCCAGGAGGAACAGAAAGCCGCCGCCCAGCCCGGGGGCGAAGTCAGCCGGGAGCAGGCCATCGACGCCGCCCTGGGCCACGCGGGCCTCACCGCGGACCAGGTCTATGACCTGGAGGCGGAGCGGGACCTGGACGACGGCCGGGAGGAATACGAGGTCAGCTTCAAATCCGGCGGTTATGAGTACGAGTACACCATCGACGCCGCCAGCGGAGCGATATTGGACCACGAAAGAGATATAGACGACTAGCCTCGCAGAGTTCGCCGCCGGAGCGGCGAAAAAATTGGATGATTTTTCCGGGGGCGTGTACCTCGGAAAAATCTCTTATCAGCCCGCAAACGTGAACGCCCCCGTCCGTTCGGACGGGGGCGCTTTGCGCTGCAGCGGGCTGCAGCTTTCTCGTTTGAAAGGCTCTGCCTTTCAAACGAAATCACTGTCCTTTTTGCGCGTTGACCTTGATGCCGGGGCCCATGGTGCTGGCGGTGACGCAGGTACGGATGTACTGGCCCTTCGCCGTGGCGGGCTTGGCTTTGATGATGGCGCCGATCAGGGCGTCGTAGTTCTCCTGCAGCTTCTCGGGGCCAAAGCTGACCTTGCCGATGGGGCAGTGGATGATGTTGGACTTGTCCAGACGGTACTCGATCTTACCGGCCTTGACCTCGTTGATGGCCTGGGTCAGGTTGGGGGTCACGGTGCCGG
>CANRNF010000041.1 GCA_947631865.1 uncultured Oscillospiraceae bacterium
ATGGCCATCGGCGCCATCTCCGCTCTGCAGGCTGTCGGCTACAACATGGGCGACGGCGAGAGCACCAAGATCCCCGTGTTCGGCGTGGACGCCACCCAGGTGGCCCAGGACGCCATCGCTGCCGATCAGATGACCGGCACCGTCAAGCAGGACAACGTGGGCATGGCCGCCGCCATCACCGGCGTGCTGAAGGGCATCGCCGGCGAGAATGGCCTGGCTGACGCCGTGGCCGCCGTCGCCGATTCCGACGATATGTTCTCTGTGGCCGAGGGCTTCACCAACAAGCTGTTCGTGGCTTACGCTCCCTTCACCGCGTGATCTACCCTATCGCATAAACTTTCAGGGGCAGCCGCCTTTCCGGCGGCTGCTCCGTCGGTAATATACCGGCATGGGCGCGCATGCGCCCGTCACTTCGCAGCAGGGGAGGAATGAAGGTATGCAGCAGGACTGCCTCCTGAAAATGACGGATATCACCAAGACGTTCCCCGGCGTCAAAGCGCTGGATCACGTGTCCCTGGAGCTCCAGGCGGGCACGGTCCACGCCCTCATGGGCGAGAACGGCGCCGGCAAATCCACGCTTATGAAATGCCTGTTCGGCATTTACAATAAAGACAGCGGCACCATCCTCCTGGAGGGGAGGGAGATCAATTTCAGGAACAGCCGGGAGGCGCTGGACAACGGCGTTGCCATGGTGCATCAGGAGCTGAACCAGGCCCTGAAGCGCACGGTCATGGACAATATCTGGCTGGGCCGCTACCCCAAAAAGGGCATCATGGTGGACGAGAAAAAGATGTACAAGGACACCATGGCCGTATTCGAGGAGCTGGAGATCCATGTGGACCCCCGGCGGGTCATGAGCACCATGCCGGTGAGCCAGCGGCAGATGGTGGAGATCGCCAAAGCTGTCAGCTATAACTCGAAGGTCATCGTCTTTGACGAGCCCACGTCCTCTCTGACCGAGGAAGAGGTGGAGCACCTGTTCCGCATCATCAATATGCTCCGGGACAGGGGCATCGGCATCATCTATATCTCTCACAAGATGGCGGAGATCAAGCGTATCTCGGACACCATCACCGTCATGCGCGACGGCGCCAACGTGGCCACCCGCCCTGCCGCGGAGCTGGAGGTCAACGACATCATCCGGCTCATGGTGGGCCGGGAGCTGACTAACCAGTTCCCACCCAAGACCAATACCCCCGGGGACGTCTACCTGAAGGTGGAGGACCTGTCGGGGCAGTATTCGCTTTTGCGGGACGTGTCCTTCGAGGCCCGGCGGGGCGAGGTACTGGGGCTGGCGGGCCTGGACGGCAGCGGCCGGACGGAGACGCTGGAAAACATCTTCGGCGTGGCCACCCGCAAGAGCGGGACCATCACCCTGGACGGCAAGCCATGCCGCAACCGCAACGCCCGGGAGTCCATCAAAAACGGCTTCTCTCTGCTCACGGAGGAGCGCCGGGCAACCGGCATCTTCTCCATTTTGAACGTCCGGGAGAACACCGTGATCTCCAGCCTGAAAAAGCACCTGAAATTCGGCGTTTATTTGAGCTCTGCCTCCATGAAGAAGGACACCCAGTGGTCCATCGACGCCATGCAGACCAAGACGCCATCCCAGGAGACGAAGATACGTGCCCTCTCCGGCGGCAACCAGCAGAAGGTCATCATCGGCCGGTGGCTGCTGACGGACCCGGAGGTGCTGCTGCTGGATGAGCCCACCCGCGGCATCGACGTGGGTGCGAAATACGAGATATACCAGCTGATCCTGGACCTGGCCAACCGGGGGAAGACCGTGCTGATGGTCTCCTCGGAGATGCCGGAACTGCTGGGCATATGTGACCGTATCCTGGTCATGTCCGGCGGCCGGCTGGCCGGCGAGGTGGATGCGCGGACCGCCACCCAGGAGGAGATCATGACGCTGGCCGCGAAATATGTTTGAGGAGGCAGGGAAGATATGACCGGTTATTTTAAGAGAAAGGCGGAGGAATACCGCACCCTGGACCAGGCCGACAAACGGCGGTTTTGGGTGGACGGCCTGCTTAACAACGCCCTGTACATACTGATGGCGGCGTTCATCATCTTCACCGCCGTCGTCAACAAGAATTTCCTGTCGGCCAGCTCCATCGCCAATGTGGTGATCCTGGCGGCGGCCTCGCTGCCCATGGCGCTGGGCATCGGCGGGTGCATCGTGCTGACCGGCACGGACCTGTCCGGCGGGCGTGTGTTCGGCCTGACGGCGGCCATGGCGGCGGCGTTCCTGCAAAACCGCATGGCCACTAAGCTCATCTTTGAGCGTCTGCCCAGTACCACCGGCCCGTGGATCTTCGCTGTGCTGGTGCTGGTGATGCTGGTGGGCGCCATCATCGGCCTGGTGAACGGCTTTTTCGTGGCTAAGTTCAGCCTGCACCCATTCATCGTGACCCTGGCCACCCAGCTCATCACCTACGGCGTCATCCTCATGTTCTTCCAGATCAACGGCAACGGCGGCGGCCCCATCAGCAACGTGGCCCAGGAGTTCAAGAACGTGGTCTCGGGCCCCGTCATCAAGATCGCGTCGAAGAACGTGTCCATACCGTGGTACGTGATCTACGCGTTCCTGCTGGTGATCGTCATGTGGTTCGTGTGGAACAAGACCACCTTCGGCAAGAACATGTTTGCCGTGGGCTCCAACGCCGAGGCGGCCCGGGTCTCCGGCGTCAACGTGTTCAAGACCACCGTGATGGTCCACACCCTGGCCGGCGCTCTGTACGGCTTCGCTGGATTCGTGGAGGCGGCCCGTTTGGGCTCCATCACGGCATCCACGGGACTTAACAACGAGTGCGACGCCATCGCGGCCTGCGTCATCGGCGGCGTCAGCTTCGTCGGCGGCACCGGCAACATCGGCGGCATCGTGGTGGGCGTGTTCGTGCTCAGGATCATCTTCGTGGCGCTGAACATGCTGGGCATCAACCCCAACCTGCAGTTCATCATCAAGGGCGCGATCATCCTGGCGGCCTGCTCGCTGGATATGCGCAAGTACCTGGTCCGTAAGTGAGCGGGGAGGAGAAAAGACCGTCCTCCGACGTGCTGGGAAAGCCCGGCGGGCTCTATGACAGCGTACATATGACCCGCCGGCAGGCCAATTGGATGGCCATGGCCGCCATCGCTCTGCTGGTGGCCGTCACGGCGCTGGTGGTCATCTTCGGCCGGAGCGGCTTCACCGTCAGCTTCGACCCCAACGGCGGCACGGACGTGGCCCCCTGTCAGGTCCAGTACGGCGACACCGTTCCCGCGCCGGACCCACCCACCAGGGAGGGCTATGCCTTCACCGGCTGGTACCGGGACGACAACGGCTCGGAGCCATGGGACATGGCGGCCGACACGGTCACCGACAGCCTCACCCTCTACGCCGGCTGGGAAAAGACCTCATAACAAAAGCGGCCCGGAACTTCCGGGCCGCTTCCTTATGCGCTCTTATGCCTTGGCCAGCAGACCGTGCTTTTCCAGCACCTCCGCCAGGGCCTTTTTGTGGGCCTTCCCCATGGCCACCAGGGGCAGGCGCATCTCGTCGGAGCAGAGCCCGGCCATGGCCATGGCCGTCTTCACGGGGATGGGGTTCACCTCGGTGAACAGCCCCGCGAACAGGTCCATGTACTCACGGTTCAGCTTCGCCGCGCCGGCGTAGTCGCCCGCAAGGCACAGCGCGCACAGCCTCGCCACCACCTCGGGGACCAGGTTGGACGCCACGGATATGACGCCGCGGGCCCCCAGGGCCATCATGGCCACCGTGTCGGAGTCGTTGCCGCTGTAGAAGGTGACCTGATCGCCGCACAGGGCCATGGTCCGGGCGAACTGGCCGATGTCGCCGGAGGCCTCCTTCACGCCGGCGATGTTGTCGTGGCCGGCCAGGATGGCGTATGTCTCCGGGGTGATGCCCACGCCTGTGCGGCTGGGCACATTGTAGAGGATGAGGGGCAGCGAGGAGCGGTCCGCCACGTAGGTGAAGTGCTGGATGAGCCCCGCCTGGGTGGTCTTGTTGTAGTAGGGCGTGACCATCAAGAGGCCGTCCGCCCCGGCGGCCTCCGCCCGCCTGGCCATCTCCAGGGCCCCTGCGGTGTCGTTGGAGCCGATGCCGGCCACGATCTTCATGCGGCCCGCGCTCTTTTCCGCCGCGAAGCGGAATAAGTCCTCGTGCTCCTGTGCGGTGAGGGTGGCGCCCTCGCCGGTGGTGCCGCAGACGATGAGGGCGGCGGTGCCGCCCGCGGCCTGGGCCTCGATGATACGCTCCAATGCGGCGTAGTCCACAGCGCCGTCCCGCAGCGGGGTGACCAGCGCGGTGCCGGAGCCTTCAAATACAGGCTTTGTCAAAGAAATCCCTCCAAAAGGAAGATGCCGCGGGCTCGTCGCCTACGGCATCTTTTGCGTATTTTGTTCGGAGGTCAGCGATCCAGCCAGCCCTCGGCGCAGAGGAGCTCCGCCAGCAGTACGGCGCCGCCGGCCGCGCCCCGCAGGGTGTTGTGGCTCAGGCACACGAACTTGTAGTCGTACTGGGTATCGGGGCGAAGACGTCCCACGCTCACGGCCATGCCGCCCTCCAGGGTCCGGTCCAGCTTGGTCTGGGGCCGGTTATCCTCGGTGAAGTAGTGTAAAAACTGCTTGGGGGCGGAGGGAAGGTCCAGCTCCTGGGGCCTGCCGGAGAAATGGGCCCAGCGGTCCAGGATCTGCTCCATGGTGGGCTTTTTGTCAAAGCTGGCGAACACGGCGGCCATGTGGCCGTTGGAACAGGGTACCCGCAGGCACTGGGCGGTGACGGACGGGGCGACCGCGCTTTCGATATGGTCGTCCACCACCTTGCCCCAGAGCTTCATGGGCTCCTGCTCGCTCTTTTCCTCCTCGCCGCCGATGAAGGGGATGACGTTGTCCACCATCTCGGGCCAGGTATCAAAGGTCTTGCCCGCGCCGGAGATGGCCTGGTAGGTGCATACCAGTGCCTTTCTGAGGCCGAACTCGTCCTTCAAAGGATGGAGCGCGGGCACATAGCTCTGCAGGGAGCAGTTGCTCTTCACGGCGATAAAGCCGCGCTTGGTGCCCAGGCGTTTGCGCTGGGCGGGGATGACGGCCAGGTGCTCCGGGTTGATCTCCGGCACCACCATGGGCACGTCCGGCGTCCAGCGGTGGGCGCTGTTGTTGGATACCACGGGGCACTCCAGCTTGGCGTACCGCTCCTCCAGGGCCTGGATCTCGTCCTTTTTCATGTCCACGGCGGAGAACACCATATCCACCTCCGAGGCGATGCGATCTGCGTCGTCCACGGCGTTTTTCACCACGATGGTCTTGGCTTTCTCGGGCATGGGCACCTCCAGCGCCCAGCGGGAGCCCACGGCCTGCTCGTATGTTTTCCCGGCGCTGCGGCCGCTGGCCGCGATATCAGTCAGCTCGAACCAGGGGTGGTCCGCCAGCAGGGTCACAAAGCGCTGGCCCACCATGCCGGTGCCGCCGATCACGCCAACTTTCAGCTTCTTCATATCGTTGACCTCCTGAGTCATTGTATGTCGCGGGGGAGAGGGTGTGAAAAGTTACATAATTGTTGACAATTTGTAATTTATTGTATATAGTAGGCTTGATAAGTATAGCATACCACATTTTCCGCGTCAATCATCTTTCGATGGGAAGGGAGGACATAATATGAAGCTGCTGGAGCGGTCCCGGCCTTTGCTGGCGGCGCTGCTGATCGTGGCGGCGCTGGCGTCATTTCTGATCACAGGCGCCTCCGCGGCCAGCTTCACGGACGTGTCCTCCTCCGCGTGGTACGCAAGCGCCGTGAACTTCGTGACGGCCCGGGGCCTCTTCCAGGGCACCTCTGACACCAAGTTCAGCCCCAACGGGGTCATGACCCGGGCCATGTTCATCACAGTCCTGGGCCGGTATGCCCATGTGGACCCGGATACCTGGCTGGCGGGACAGATCACCGGTTCCGGCGTCAACATGCGCTCCGGGCCCGGCACCAGCTATGGGGTGGTGACCGTGCTCAGCCGGGGCGCCACAGTGACCCTGGCGGGGAAGTCCGGCAGCTGGTACAAGGTCAAGCGGGGCTCTCAGACGGGCTACGTCAGCGCCCAGTACATATCCCCCCGCTACCACAGCTTCAGCGACATATCCTACGGCCAGTATTACGCCGGCTACGCGGTGTGGGCCTATGAAAAGGGCATCGCCGAGGGCCTGAGCGACAAGGTGTTCTCCCCCAACGGGAACGTGACCCGCCAACAGGCGTGTACGTTCCTGGACCGGTTTGCCTCAGTCATGGGCTTGAAGGTGTCCCAGAAAGCGGCGGCCGTCACTTTCAAGGACAGCACCAAGATAAGCTCCTGGGCCAAGACCAGCGTCACCGCCATGCAGCGGGCCGGCGTGGTGGAGGGGGACGACAAGGGGTATTTCAACCCTGGCGGCTCCGCCACCAGGGCCCAGGCCGCGGCCATGCTCATGCGCTTCGACAGCGCCTGCGGCGGGAGCAATACGCCCTCCACCATGCCGCCTGCGCCTACCCTGCGGCCCACGCCCACGCCCACCAACAGGCCCATTCCCACCGCCGCCCCCAGCAAGGCGCCGGTGCCCGGCTACCCGGCGGACACCCCGGCCACCTTCGTGAGCGGCACGGTGAAGCCCCGGTTCACGGTGGTCCGGGTGGGGCTGTACGTGAGCACCAATTCTTATAACACCTGCCTGGCCCAAGTGCCGCTTTATAATGTCAATGGCACGGGCTTCGAGTACGGCATCATGGGCACGGACCGGCAGTTCTATTCCGCCGGGTCCATCAGCGACCGTTCCATCAATGTCACGGTCAGCGGCAATGTCTTCACCATCCGGGACAGCGGCGGGAAGGTGGTCCACTCCGTCACCACCAGCGCCCTGGCCATCCACCCCACGGGCAGCGCCAAGGGGCTTACCCGGGTGAACAACAACTACAGCTACAACGGCGACTTTGAGCTGCGCCCGGCGGCCAACGCCCCCGGCAAGATCACCGTCATCAATTTCGTGGGCATTGAGGACTACGTGAAGGGCGTGCTGCCCTGGGAGTTTGGGTTCACCTGGCCCGCCGAGACGATGAAGGCGGCGGCGGTGGCATCCCGCAGCCACATCCAGAAGACGGATCTGGTCTATCTCAGCTTTGGTATCGACGTGGTGGCCAACGACGGCACCCAGGCCTATCAGGGCCGGCGGACCTACAGCGAAAGCACCTTCGCCGCCACCGACGCCGCGGTGGACGCCACGGAGGATCAGTACCTCACCTATAACGGCGAGATATGCCTTTGTAACTTCTCCGCCTGCGATGGGGGCCAGATCCTCAGCGCCCAGCAGGTGTTCGGCACCAACTACCCCTACCTGGCCGCCAAGGAAGACCCCTATGAGACCTATGTGAAAAACGAGATATCCAACTACAACGCCCTTGTCCAGGCCAGCCATAGGGTGGGCCTGAGCCAGTGGGGCGCCTACTCCATGGGGAAGTATTTCAACAAAAACTACACAGATATCCTGGGCTTCTACTACACAGGGACCCATCTGCAATTTGGAGCGTAGATCTTGAAAACATCCGATTTTATGTACGACCTGCCGGAACGGCTCATCGCCCAGACGCCTCTGGAGCGCCGGGACGGCTCCCGGCTGCTGGTGCTGGACAAGACCACCGGAGAGCGGGAGCACCGGCACTTTTATGACCTGCCGGAATACCTCCGGCCCGGGGACTGCATGGTCCTGAACGACTCCCGGGTCATCCCGGCCCGGCTCATCGGCGCCCGCCCCACCGGCGGGGCCATCGAGGTGGTGCTCCTCCGGGACTTGGGGGACAAGCGGTGGGAGTGCCTGGTCCGGCCGGGGAAGAAGATGCGTCCCGGCCATCAGGTCATTTTTGGCGACGGGGAGCTCACCGGCCAGGTGGAATCCGTGTCCGAGGGGGGCAACCGGGTCATCCGGTTCCAGTACGAGGGCATCTTCCTGGAGATATTGGAACGGCTCGGCCGCATGCCCCTGCCGCCCTATATCAAGGAGCAGCTGGCGGACCCGGAGCGGTACCAGACCGTCTATTCCAAGCACCCCGGCAGCGCCGCCGCTCCCACGGCCGGGCTCCACTTCACCCCGGAGCTGCTGGATAAGATCCGGGCCATGGGCGTGGACGTGCGGTTCGTGACCCTCCATGTGGGCCTTGGCACCTTCCGGCCTGTGAAGGCGGAGGACATCGAGGACCACGAGATGCACTCGGAGTTCTGCACTGTCCCGGCGGATACTGCCCAGGCGGTGAACCGGGCCAAGGCGGCCGGGAACCGCGTTGTTTCCGTGGGCACCACCAGCTGCCGCACATTGGAGAGCTTCACCGGGGAGGACGGACGGCTCCGGGCCGACAGCGGCTGGACCAATATCTTCATCTACCCGGGCTATAAGTTCAAGTGCATCGACGCGCTGGTGACCAACTTCCACCTGCCGGGCTCCACGTTGGTGATGCTGGTGTCCGCCCTGGCGGGGCGGGAGAACATCCTGGCCGCCTACAAAGAGGCGGTGGAGATGGAATACCGGTTCTTCTCCTTTGGGGACGCGATGTTCATCCACTGAAAAGGGTATACAAGGCCGGGAGGCGTCCGCCTCCCGGCCTTTGAGCTTGTCAAAAAACGAGTTTTTGACCGCTCTGATTGAAACTGCTCGGCGAGAATGGATCCCGCCGGCAGGAAGTCAAAAGCCTGTCGTACAGCGGTTTTTGACTTCACGCGCGGGAATGCCGCGCGGCTCGCCCTGACCGGGCTTCGCTTCCCGTTATCCCTTCTTTGACAGACTGAAGGCCGGGAGGCGTCCGCCTCCCGGCCTTTTCATTGACATATGGAAAAAACCTGATACAATACCTTTTGCGACTATTTTCAAGTGAGGACGATATGTTTAAGCTGCTGAAACAGGAAGAGGGGCACGCCCGGCGGGGGGAGTTCACCACGCCCCACGGCACGGTGCAGACCCCGGCCTTCATGAACGTGGGCACCGCCGCCGCCATCAAGGGCGGCCTGTCCGCCAAGGACCTGGAGGACCTGGGCTGCCAGGTGGAGCTTTCCAACACCTACCACCTCCACGTCCGGCCGGGGGATGAGCTCATCCGGGACATGGGGGGCCTTCATAAGTTCATGGACTGGCACGGACCCATCCTCACCGACAGCGGCGGCTTTCAGGTGTTCTCCCTGGCGGGCCTGCGGAAGGTGACAGATGAGGGCGTGGCCTTCCAGAGCCATGTGGACGGCCGGCACCTGTTCATCGGCCCGGAGCAGAGCATGCGCATCCAGTCCAACCTGGGCTCCGACGTGGCCATGGCCTTCGACGAGTGCGTGAAGATCCCCTCGCCCCGGGAGTATTTCGAGGCGGCCAACAAGCGGACATACCGGTGGCTGGTGCGGTGCAAGGCGGCGCTGGCGGAGTATAACGCCGCCCCCGACGCGGTGAACCCCGGGCAGATGCTCTTCGGCATCAACCAGGGTGGCGTTTACCCGGACCTGCGGGTGGAGCACATGAAGGCCATCGCGGAGCTGGACCTGCCCGGCTACGCCATCGGCGGCCTCGCGGTGGGGGAGACCCACCAGGAGATGTACGACACAATTGAGATCGTCCAGGAGCACATGCCGGCGGACCGGCCCCGGTATCTCATGGGTGTGGGCACCCCGGGGAACATCATCGAGGGCGTATGGCGGGGGATAGATCTGTTCGACTGCGTCATGCCCGCCCGGAACGGCCGCCACGCCCATCTGTTCACCAAGCAGGGCATCCTCAACCTGAAAAACGAGCGATACGCCCGGGATGAGAGCCCCATCGATCCGGAATGCGGCTGCCCGGTGTGCCGCCGGTACAGCCGGGCCTATGTGCGCCACCTGTTCAAAGCGGGGGAGACCCTGGGCCTGCGGCTGGCGGTGATGCACAACCTGTGGTTTTACAACAACATGATGGCGGAGATACGCCAGGCCCTGGACGAGGGCGCCTTTGCCGCTTATCGGGCAAAATACGCGAAATTGCTTGACACCCGTATCTGATACACATTATAATAACAATAACACATTTGGAGGTAATCAAATGAAGCGTTCCAGCATGATCAGGGTCCTGGCCCTTGCCATTATAGTCGCTGTCGGCGCCCTTATGGTGTCCGGCTGCGCGCCCGCCGCTGCCACCACCACCGCCGCGGACGGCACCGGCGCGGCCGCCTCCGCCGCCGGCGGCGGTATCAGCATGATCATCATGATGGTCGTGCTCATCGCGGTGTTCTACTTCTTCATGATCCGCCCGGAGAACAAGCGGAAGAAGAAGGCCCAGGAGATGCGCGACAACCTGTCCGTGGGCGATACCATCACCACCATCGGCGGCATCATCGGCAAGATCGTCGCCGTGCGGGACAACACCATCGTCATCGAGACCAGCGACGACCGGGTCCGCATGCAGCTGACCAAGTGGGCCGTGTCCAGCGTGGGCAAGCAGACCGAGGAAGAGACCAAGTAAGCCCCCAAAAGACAAATAATCCTATCCCCCCGTGAATAGGCTGTACCAGTCTTTTCATGGGGGGTATTTCCATGTCGTTTTTGAAAAAGAAGTCCCTGCTGTTCTGCGTGGGCGCGGGGACCGGCTGCGCCCTGGCGCTCACAGCGCTGCTTTTGCTGCCCTTCGCCTGGGCCATACGGGGAGAGCTGCTGCCGGAGAGCGCCGGGTGGCTGTGCGCCGCCCTCAGCGCGGGGATAGGGGTGCTTATCCCCACGGCGGTCATCTGCCATGTCCGCCGGCGGCAGGCATTGGCCACCGGTGCCGCCATCGCCGGAGTCTTTCTCGCCCTCGCAGCCCTCTGCTGTGCCCTCGCGGGAGAGGGGTACGGCTTCGGCATGTGGCTGGGGGCCCTGGCGGCGGCCCTTCTGGCGGGAGGTTTGGCCGGCGCGGTGCTGTCCGTGCGCCGGTCCGGCCGCAAAAAGCGCCGGCGTTAGGCAATTTTGATAACAATTTGTAAACCAAATCAAAAGTAACAAAAAGTTACATAAACACAAAATGTCGTTATCTACTGTAACTAAACCCGCAAGCAGTGGGGCGATATTTTGGGGAGTACAGGGAATAGAATTACAAAACGTAACTTTTTTAATAATTTTGTTGACGTAACTGTAGTTAAAAGTTACAAAATTTACATTTTTCATGAAAAACGCTTGATTACTCTTTGAATTTGTATTATAGTGGCCTTACGATAATTATGTCAAATGACATCGAGGAGCGTGGTCACGGTGACGAATCAGGAGTGCATCGCGAAGTATGAGCGGTATCTGACCGACGAGAAGAAGGCGTCCCGCAATACGTTGAGTTCTTATCTGCGGGACATCCGCCAGTTCGGCGAATATTTGGAGGCCAACGGCAGCGTCGATTATGTCACTGCCGGGGAGAAGGACCTGAACGGCTATATCGACCATCTGCGCGAGGCGGGCAAGTCGGTGGCCACGGTTTCCCGTAACATCGCGTCGCTGAAAAACTTCTACGTGTGGATGAAGCTCCACGGCTATGTGGAGGCCAACCCCACCGGGAAGCTGGTGCCGGACAAGGCGGCCCACAAGCTGCCGGAGGTCCTGACCGCCCAGGAGGTGGAGCTGCTGCTGAGCCAGCCTGAGTGCACCGACCGGAAGGGCTACCGGGACCGGGCCATGCTGGAGCTTTTGTACGCCACAGGCATCCGGGTAAGCGAGCTCATCGGCCTGGACGTGTCGGACGTGAACCTGTCCGCCGGCATCATCAACTGCCGCAGCCGTGACAAGGTCCGCTCCATCCCCCTGTATCCCAAGGCGGTGAAGGCCCTCAAGGACTACGTTGACTTCATCCGCCCCGAGATGATCGCCAATCCCGCCGAGCGGGCTCTGTTCGTGAACGTGAGCGGGGAGCGCATGAGCCGCCAGGGCTTCTGGAAGATCGTGAAGAGCTACCAGCAGAAGGCTGGCATTGAAAAGGACATCACGCCCCACACCCTGCGCCACAGCTTCGCTACCCATCTTTTGGAGAACGGCGCGGACCTGCACTCCATCCAGGAGATGCTGGGCCACGCGGACATCAGCTCCACCCAGATCTACTCCCAGCTGGTGAAAAAGCAGCTGAAGGACGTGTACAACAAGGCCCATCCCAGGGCGTAAAAGATATGATAAAGCCCGGACCGCTCGGTCCGGGCTTTTTTTGTCGTATCAGTTTGGTTTCTTGCCGCTCCGTCTCCTGCGGCGGCGGGGCTTTGCCTGGCGGGCCAGGAAATTGGCCTCCATCTCCTCGTCGGCCTCATACAAAAGCCGGTTGGCGACCCAGGAGCCGTCCTCCTCCCGGCGCAGCCGGATGCGGCAGAGGTAGGCCCCGTGCTCGTCGCACTTGGCGAGAGACATGTACCGGTGGTCCCCCTGGCTCACCCAGCCGGTGCGCTCCAGCAGTTTCCCGCAGACGGGGCACACGGCCCGGGACTGCTCCGCGGCCTCCCACAGGGCCTCCCGGGTGGGATAGGTGTCGGAGACGGAGTGCTCGATGGGGTCAGGACCGCTCTGATCGCCGGCGCCGTGGGTCTTGCGGGTGAGCTGGCCGGCCCGCTCGGCGTACCGGGCCAGGCCATCAGCAAGGTCCAGGCGGGAGCAGACGAGGGCGGTGTTGTAGGCGTCGCCCAAAGCGTCGTGGGCCACCCGGGTCTGCTCGATGCCGAAGTGCTCCATGGCGGTCTCCAGGGATTTCTGGTTGTGGTCCGGGTCCTCGGTGAGGATGTTGTACACCACCTGCAGATTCACCCACTGGCCCATCCAGTCGATGTCCAGGTCGTGGATGATGCAGTTCTGCTCCATGATGCCGCTGTCGTCGTATCCCCAGGTCATAAAGGTGCAGCCGGGTCCGCACCAGGCCAAAAACTGCTCCAGCGCCTGGGGGAAGGGAAGCCCGTGGGCCAGGCGGTCGTTGTCGAAACCGGTAAGCTTTTTCACTTTATAGTGCATCTTCCGGAACCACACGGGGCTCACGTCGCACTGAAACTCCTCGCCCGGGGTGAAGTCGTCGTTCAGCTTCACCGCGCCGATCTGGATGATCTCGCCCCGCAGATGGATGGGAAGATGGTTGAAGACGGAGGATTTTGCGCTCATGGCCTGGTTCCACTCCAGGTCAATGACGATATACGGCATAATGGGATGTCCTTCCTGGCGCCGGGAAAACGCCAGTAAATATTGTAACATATTTTTGAAAACATGACAATACAATTGCACGGATCTTCCTTCCGAAGCCAATATAGCAGTTTTTGCATTGTTTCAAGCACAAAACACAATGTTACTTGCGATTCGTAGCGGATAAAATAAGGAATGACTGGCAATGTTTAAACGATTTCAGAAGGAGACTGATATGAACATCGCGGTACTGTGCGGAGGGCTCTCCAACGAGCGGGACGTGTCCCTGTCGGGAGGCGTCGGCATCGCCCGCGCCCTGCGGGAGCAGGGCCACAAGGTGGCGCTGCTGGACCTGTTTCTGGGCTGGACCGAGCCCTTTGAGGATATAGAGGACCTGTTCACCTATGAGGACGCTGGCACGTCCTTCGCCGTGGGGGAGGACGCGCCGGACCTGGACGCCGTGCGGGCCATGCGCCCCGGCCAGGGCCTGGTGGGCCCGAATGTGCTGGATATATGCAAGGCGGCGGACATCGCCTTTCTGGCCCTGCACGGGGAAGAGGGCGAGAACGGCAAGCTCCAGGCCTATTTTGATATAAACGGCGTCAAGTACACCGGCAGCGGCTATCTGGGCAGCGCCATCGCCATGGACAAGGACGTGTCCAAGACCGTGCTCCGTGCGGCGGGCGTGCCCGTGGCGGAGGGCGTGGTGCTGAAAAAGGGCGAGCCGGCGGCGGAGCCGGTGGGCTTTCCCTGCGTGGTGAAGCCCTGTTCCGGCGGCAGCAGCGTGGGCACTACTATCGTGAAGGACCCGGCGGGATACGACGCGGCCCTGGCCCTGGCCTTCAAGTACGAGGACCGGGTGCTGGTAGAGAAATTCATCCCCGGCCGGGAGCTCACCGTGGGCGTACTGGACGGCAAGGCCATGCCCGTGACGGAGATCATCCCCAAGTCCGGATTTTATGACTATAAGAACAAGTACCAGCCCGGCATGACCGACGAGCCCTGCCCCGCCCCCATCACGGCGGAGCAGACCGCGGCCATCCAGGCCCTGGCGGAGCGGGCCTACAAGGCCCTGCGGCTGGAGGCCTACGGCCGGGTGGACTTCATCATGGGCAATGACGGCGTGTTCTACTGCCTGGAGGCCAACACCCTGCCCGGCATGACCCCCACTAGCCTGATCCCCCGGATGGGCCGGGCTATGGGAATGACCTACGGCCAGCTGTGCGACAGGCTCATCGAGGCGTCCATGAAAAAATACGGGAGGGATGCGTGATGCGCGGACTCACCCCTGAGGTCATTTTGAACATAACGGGCGGGACAGCCGCCGGGGCGCTCCCAGCGGCGGAGATCACCGCCGTCACCACAGACAGCCGGGCCGTCGTGCCTGGCTGTCTGTTTGCGGCCATACCCGGCGCCAAGGTGGACGGCCACGACTTCGTCGCCAAGGCGGCGGATATGGGCGCGGCCTGCGCCCTGTGCCAGCGGGCGGTGGAGGCGGCCATCCCCCAGATCGTGGTGCCGGACACCCAGGCGGCGCTGCGGGCCCTGGCGGCCTGGTACCGGCGGCAATTCGACATCCCCTTCATAGGGGTCACCGGCTCCGTGGGCAAGACCACCGCCAAGGAGATGATCGCCTCGGTGCTGTCGGCGCGGTTCAACACCCTGCGGACGGAGAAGAACTTCAATAACGAACTGGGCGTGCCCCTGACCCTGTTTCGCCTGCGGGACGAGCACGAGGCCGCCGTGGTGGAGATGGGCATCTCCGGTTTTGGGGAGATGACCCGGCTCACGGAGATGGTGAAGCCCGGCATCGGCGTGTACACCCTCATCGGCGACGCGCATCTCGAATTTCTCGGCGACCGGCCCGGTGTCCTTCGGGCCAAGGGCGAGATGGTAAAGGGCATGCCGGAGACGGGCGTCATCATCGCCAACGGGGACGACGAACTTCTCAGAGCCCACGATTTCGGCCGACGGACGGTCTTGTTCGGCTTAGGGGAAAACTGCGCAGTCCGGGTGGTGGACGTGGAACCGGAGGGGTCGGAGGCCATGGACTGCACCATTCTGGCCGGAGACCGGCGCATCCCTGTGCGCATCCCCGCCTTCGGGGACCACATGGTGTACGCCGCCCTCATGGGCGCGGCGGTGGGCCTGGAGCTGGGCCTCACCGACGGGGAGATCGCCGCGGGCGTGGCGGCCTACGAGACCGTGGGCAGCCGGGGGCGGATGGTGGACACCGGCCGCATCCTCATCATGGACGACTGCTATAACGCCAATCCCACCAGCGTGAAAAGCGCCCTGGACAGCCTGGCGCGCCTGCCGGGGCGGCACGTGGCCATTTTGGGCGACATGCGGGAGCTGGGGGAGAAGAGCCCCGAACTGCACCGGGCCACGGGGGCCTACGCCGGCAGGATCTGCGACGCCGTCGTTGCCTGCGGGGCGGAGGCGGAACCCATCGCCGCCGGCGCGGGCGGGGACGCGGCCTGGTATCCGAATATGGACGGACTGCTGGCCGCTCTGCCGGAGCACATCCGCCCGGGGGACGCGGTGCTGGTGAAGGCCAGCCGGGCCATGGGCTTCGAGGCGGTGGTGGACCGCCTGGAGAAGATGGATATTTCCTGAATCAAACCATAGAAAAAGCTGCCGGGGGCATTGCCTCCGGCAGTTTTCTCATATGCGGCTCATACGCCGCTGGCGCCGTAGTTGGCCAGCACCCGGGCGCTGGGGTCGTCCACGTCGCAGCCCTCCCAGGACTTGTTGGGCATCCAGAAGTCCACCACCATTTCCGCCTGACCGGGGTAATACTTCTCGAATATCTCCCGGAAGAGGAGGCTCTCCTTGGTGAAGGGGCGGGCAAAGCTGTACTGCATCCGCTTTTCCTCAAACTCCGCGTCGGTATATTTGGTGGCCGCGTATTCCTTCAGGTCATCCACCATGGAGTGACCCACCGCGTCGGAGAAGGCAGCCTTCTGCCGCCAGAGGATGGACTCAGGCAGCAGGTGATCCCGCTCAAAGGCGTGGCGGAGCAGGTACTTGCCCATGTTGTAGGTGTTCATCTTCATCCTGGGGTCGATGCGCATGACGTAGTCCACGAACTCCAGGTCCCCGAAGGGCACCCGGGCCTCGATGGAGTTGGAGGAGATGCACCGGTCCGCCCGGAGCACGTCGTACATATACAGCTCGTCGATGCGCTTTTTCGCCTCCTGCTGGAAGGCCTCCGGGGAGGGGGCGAAGTCGGTGTACTTGTAGCCGAACAGCTCGTCGGATATCTCCCCCGTGAGCAGCACCCGCACGTCCGTGCGCTCGTGGATGGCCTTGCAGCACAGGTACATGCCCATGCTGGCACGGATGGTGGTGATGTCGTAGGTGCCCAGCATGGCGATGACCTCCTCCAGACTGTCCAGGACCTGCTGGCGGGTCATGTACACCTCCGTGTGCTCGGCACCTATGTAATCCGCCACCTGGCGGGCGTACTTGAGGTCGATGGCGTCCTTGTCCATGCCGATGGCGAAGGAGCGGATGTGCTTGCCCAGGACCCGGGCGGAGATGGCGCACACCAGGCTGGAATCCAGGCCGCCGGACAGGAGGAAGCCCAGGGGCGCGTCTGCGTCCAGGCGCTTGTCGATCCCCAGGATCAGCTTTTCCCGGATGTTCTTGCAGACGGTCTCGATGTCGTCGGTGACGTATTCCTTCACCGTGGTCAGATCCGCGTAGCGGACGAACTTCCCGCCGGCCCAGTAGTGGCCGGGAGGGAAGGGGGTGATCTTCCCGCACAGGCCCACCAGGTTCTTGGCCTCGCTGGCGAAGACCATGGACCCGTCGGCCATATAGCCGTAAAACAGGGGCCGGATGCCGATGGGGTCCCGGGCCGCGATGAGCTCATCCTTCTCGCTGTCGTAGATGAGCATGGCGAATTCTGCGTCCAGCATCTTGAACATGTCCAGGCCGTACTTGCGGTACAGGGGCAGGATGATCTCGCAGTCCGACTCGCTGACGAAGTCGTATTCTTTGGCCAGTTCCGCTTTCAGGGGCCGGAACAGATACAGCTCCCCGTTGCACACCGCCATGTCCCCGCCCAGATGGAAGGGCTGCATCCCCTCGGGGTGCAGGCCCATGATGGCCAGCCGGTGGAAGCAAAGCCACCCGGAGCCCGCCTGCTCCACGCGGCTCATGTCGGGACCCCGGGATCTGGTCCGGTCAAAATAGGGCAGCAGCTCCTCCTTCGTGAGCGTCTGCTTGGTAAAACCCATGATAGAGCACATTTCGCTTTCTCCTCCGCTATAGAAAAAAGAGCAAAGCCGTCCAAAAAGAACGTCTTTGCTCTTGCAGGTGCCATTATAAGGGGAACTTCTGGTTTTGTCAAGAACTATTTATCAGTGTCCCCGGCCTTCTCCTTCTCTGCCTCCGCCAGGTGCAGCTCCCGGAAGTACTTGCGGTAGTTCTCCCGGAACATAGCCCGGTAGGCCTCGTTGTTGGAGTGGTGCAGGTCGTGGATGTACTGGTGCTCCTGGCCGGTGATGGAGGCGTCGGTGCGGCTGAGCATGTATACGGCCAGGTCGGAGCACTGGTCGGACACGCGCTCCAGGTTCTGGAGCATGTTCTGGTACTGGATGCCGTTGAACACGTCGCACACGCCGTGGGTCATCCGGTCCACATGGCGGGCCTTCATGACCTCGATGATCTCGTCGATGACCTCCTCCAGGGGTTCCACCGCACGGGCCCGCTGGATGTCGTTGGACTTGAAGGCCTCCACCGTGAGGGTGAGGATGTCCTTGACCACGGAGATGGTGCCTTTCAGGTCCGTCTGGGCCTCCTTGGACAGAGGCGCGGAGCTCTGGCGGATCTGGTCGGTGTCGTGGGCGATGTTCTGGGCCAGGTCGCCGATGCGCTCAAAGCAGGTGAGGGCCTTGATCTGGAAGCTCTGGTCCCGGTTGTCCGCGGTGCGGGTCACATAGGGGGACAGGCTTATGATGAATTGGTTGGTGGCGTCCGCCATCCTGTCCAGCAGGGCCTCCCGCTGGTTGATGCGCTGGGCCTTTTTCTCGTCATAGTCGAATATCTGCTTGGTGGCGATGTCGTAATTCTCCAGCGCCACGGAAGCCATGTGGCCGATGAGGTGGGAGGACTGGTCCAGGGCGATGCGGGGGTTGGTGACCAGGTGACTGTCCAGCTCCCGCAGGTTGTCCACGATGTCTTGGTCCTCCTGGTCCAGGGGCTTGTCAGGCACCAGCTTTTCCGCCAGCCGGGCGAACACCCCGGACAGGGGCAGCAGCAGCACCGCCGGCACCAGCCTGAACAGGCCGTGGACATTGGCCACGCCGCCGGAATCCAGGGTGGCGTACCAGAGCCCGTCGCCGATGAGGCCCGCGCTCCGGCAGATGGCCAGCGCCCCGGAGATGAGAAGGGCGGCGCAGATGTTGTAGATGACGTGGACGGTGACCGTTCTGATCTGTTCGGGCTTGGCCCCGATGCGGCAGACCAGGAAAGTGGTGAGGCAGTCGCCGATGTTCACGCCGATGATGACCGCGAACACGCCGCAGAAACGCACGCCCACGGAGCTTGCGAAGGACTGCAAAATACCGATGACGGCGGAGGAGCTTTGGATGACGCCGGTGACCGCCGTGCCGGCCAGGAAGCCCAGAACGTAGTTGTCCTCAAAGGCGGTGAGCAGCGAGCTCAGCTTGTCCCCCAGGGTGCTGACCGCGTCAGACATGTAGATAAGGCCCATGAACAGGATGCCGAAGCCTATGGCGATGGTGCCCGCATTCTGTATGGAGCTGCGCTTGACGAACATGATGAGCACGATGCCCAGGATGAGGGCGATGGGGGCAAGGTTCTCGGCGTTGAACAGATACAGGATGCCGGAGCCGTTGGCGTCCACGTCCATGAGGCGGATGATCTGGGCGGTGATGGCGGTGCCTACGTTGGCGCCCAGCACGATGCCGATGGACTGGCGGAAGGTAAGGAAGCCCGCGCCCACCAGGCCAACCGTCAGTACGATGGTGGCGGTGGAGCTCTGGATCATGCAGGTGACCAGCATGCCCAGCAAAAAGCCCAAGGCGGGGCTGCTGGTGACCTTGGCGAGAGCCGCCTTCATGGCGCTGCCGGAACAGCTCTTCAGCCCGTCGCCCATGATGCGCATGCCATACAGGAACATGGCCAGACCGCCCAGCATGGCGATGATCTTATAAAACAGGTCCATAGTACGCCCTTCTCGATAAATGCATCGGAATCAGTGGTGTATGGTCAAATGATAAAAACGCTTATTCCCTCAATCTAATATATTACAATACAGCCGTCCCCCGCACAAGTTAAAATTCCGTATCATTTCTCCGCCGGCTTATCCTTGTGCGGCTGGGAATATGGATGTATAATAGCGCGGAAAGAAAGGGGTGAGGGGCATGCTCCACAGTCTGGACGGCCTGCGCCAGATCAACACCCTGTCGGTGCTGCTGCGGATGGTGCTGGCCATGCTCTGCGGCGGGCTCATCGGCCTGGAGCGGGGCCGGCGGCACCGGGCGGCGGGCTTCCGCACCTATATGCTGGTGTGCCTGGGCTCGGCGCTGACCATGCTGCTGGGCCAGTATCTCTATTTCATGTCCACCCACGACTGGGCGGCCCAGGCGGCGGAGCTGGGCTTTCGGACCGACGTGTCCCGGATAGGGTCCCAGGTGGTCAACGGCATCGGCTTTCTGGGCGCGGGCATCATCATCGTCACCGGCCGGCAGCAGGTGAAGGGCCTGACCACGGCGGCGGGCCTCTGGGCCTCGGCCTGCGTAGGTCTCGCCATCGGGGCGGGGTTTTACGAGTGCGTGCTGGTGGCGTTTTTGCTCATCTTCCTGAGCATGCAGCTTTTGCACCGGGTGGAGCAGACGCTGGTGGACCGGGCCCGGAACCTGAACCTGTACGTGGAAGTGCAGTCGTTGGAGAACATCAGCGACGTGCTGGCCTGCATCCGGGACCTGGGCGTGCACATCCACGCGGTGGACATCGACCGGGGCCGGAACGGGTCCGGCCCCAACGCGGTGGTGTATCTGCGCCTCAACCGGGGCCAGCACCACACCCAGATCATGACGGCCCTGTCCGAGCTGGACACGGTATCCGTGGCGGAGCTTTGAGGAAGGGGGAGGAACGATGCTGAGCGTATTCGACGGCCTGCGGGACGTGACCATGGCCTCCGTAACGCTGCGGCTGGTACTGGCGGCGGTCTGCGGCGGCTGCATCGGCCTGGAGCGGGAGTATAAGCGCCGGGCGGCGGGCTTCCGCACCCATATCCTCATCTGCCTGGGGGCGGCGGTGACGCTGCTCACCGGGGAGTACCTCTACCGGGTGCTGGACCTCAATACCGACATCACCCGCATGGGCGCCCAAGTGGTGGCGGGCATCGGCTTCATCGGCGCCGGGTGCATCATGGTGACCCGGCGGCAGCAGATCCGGGGCCTCACCACGGCGGCGGGCCTCTGGGCCGCGGCCGTCATCGGCCTGTGCTTCGGCGCGGGGTTTTATGAGGGGGGCCTGTTCGCCACGGCGCTGGTGCTGGCGGCGGAGATGCTGTTCTCTAAGCTGGAGCGGCGCATCCTGGCCTCCTCCGAGGAGCTGAAGCTGCTGCTGGAATACGAGGGCCGGGAGGCGCTTGAGAACGTGCTGGCCCTGTTCACGCGCAAGGGCGTGCGGGTGCAGAATATGGCGGTGAGCCGGTCCCAGGACGGGGAGAAAAAGAGCGCCAGCGTGGTCTTTACGCTCCAAGTTGACCAGCGTACCAAGGCCGATGAACTGAAGGCGGAGCTGCCCCAGGTGGAGGGCGTGAAGAGCGTGGAGGCCATCTGACCCGCCCTTGCGCGGCGAAGAAAGACTGTGCTATACTGAACGGGAAAGCGAGGCGTGGCGGTATGGACAAAAAGGGAAAGCTCATCGTCATCGAGGGACTGGACGGCAGCGGCAAGGCCACCCAGGCCAAGCTCCTCTTTGAGGCCCTGCGGGACCGGGGAGAGCGAGTCATGAAGGTGTCCTTCCCGGACTATGAGAGCGATTCCTCCGCCCTGGTGAAGATGTACCTGGCCGGCCAGTTCGGCAGCCAGCCGGGGGATGTGAACGCCTACGCCGCCTCCAGCTTTTACGCCGTGGACCGCTATGCCAGCTATAAAAAGGACTGGGAGGGGTTCTACCTCTCCGGCGGCGTGGTAGTGGCGGACCGATACACCACCTCCAACGCGGTGCACCAGTGCTCCAAGCTCCCCGAGGACCAATGGGACGGCTTCTTGGATTGGCTGTTCCACTTTGAATACGACCTGCTGGGTATCCCCGCGCCGGACAAGGTCATCTACCTGCAGACCAGCGCCGCCACTACGGCTGACCTTCTCCTAAAGCGCTACCACGGCGACGCCAGCCGGGAGGACATCCACGAGGCGGACCAGGACTATATGGCCCGTTCCCGCCAGGCGGCGGAGTACTGCAGCGGCCGCCTGGGCTGGACCACCGTCCACTGCCTCCAAGACGGCCAGATGCGTCCGGTGGAGGAGATACACCGGGAGATCATGGAAAAGCTGGGCTATTGAACGGGGTATAAAAACAGCGCCTGAAGTTCTGACTTCAGGCGCTGTTTTTGTCGCTGTCCAGTTTGAAGTGGGCGGCGAGGATGGAGAGGACTTGTTCTCTCGTGTCCCCGTCGCCGGAGGGGCGGACGACGGTGAAAAAGCCGCTGTTTTGAAGGGCGGCGTACCGCTCTGGGTTGTTGACCCGGGCGATGCATGCCTTGAAATTGGCGAGCGTGGCCTCCGGGTCGGGGCAGGAACGTATCACGGAGAGCAAAAACTGCTTGTCCGGGTCGTCCCGGTCAAAGAACCGGTCCACGGACAGCGATTGTGGGGAGAGCATGATGGCCACGTGGTCGTAGTCCGATATCTGCCACAGCACGTCGCAGGGGATATTGGTGTCCACGATCACCTTTTTCTCCGAGGACAGGCGGATGAGCTCCGCTATCTCGAATCCCGCCAGCTCCCGCCCATTGCCGTCCACCCAGGCCTCGTACTCCTCTGGCGTCCGGCTCACGAAATCCTGCCAGGAGGCCATGGTATGGCGGTAGCAGAGATTGGGCTGCCGGTCCGGCTGGGCGATGGACAGTATGGTGTCCAGGTTGTAGTTTTCACCGCAGTGGACCATGCCATATCGCTGGGCGAGCATGGCGCACATGGTGGATTTTCCCGCGTAGGCGGTGCCGTTGATGAAGTAGCAGTTCCGCAGGTAATACCGCAGGATGTTGTTCTCGATCTGCATATGCCGCCTCCCATGGTTGGACTTAGGCCCATTTTACCGGCGGTCAGCGTCCCCGTCAAGTCTCGCAAAAGGCATTTGATATGGGGGCGGAAAGCAGGTATAATGGGTCGTAGAATTTTAAGAGAGGCTATGTGCGATGGATGTGATCAACTATTTTGACAGCGACCGGCAGGAGCACTGGCTGGAAGCGATAGGGAAGAGCGACTGGGGCGCGGGCGCCCTGCTGCATGAACTGCTGAGCAAGGGGACCTTTTTTGACGCGGTGGGCGAGGGGTCCAAAGTGCTGCTGCTGACAGATGGGGACGAGCTGGTCTCCTACTGCACCTATGCCAGGAAGGACGACATCCAGCCCACGGACCTGACCCCCTGGATGGGCTTTGTCTATACGTTCCCCCAGTATAGGGGACACCGGTGTATGGGGCGGCTGTTCGGGGAAGTGGAGCGGCTGGCCAGAGAGGAACATGTGGCGGCGGTGTATATCTCCACGGGGCACGTGGGGCTGTACGAGAAATACGGCTGCGAGTATATGACGCAGATGAACGACATGGGCGGCGAGCCATCCAGGGTGTATGTGAAACACATCGGGTGGCAGGAATAAAACCCAGCACGGCGGCCGCCCTCTTGACAGGAGCGGGATACGCAAGTTATACTGGCTGCACTTATGAAAGAAAGGGGGACGCGTGATGCCTGGCTATGGTTATTTCATCTTCACCAGCAGCGGCCTGATCGCCTATGACCGGCGCCGTCAGGGGATCACTGTGCCCATTTTCAGGTCATAAGGGCGGACCGTCCATATCGCAGTGATCCCAAAGACTCGTTCCACCGGCGGTGGAAGGGGTCTTTTTTGCGCCCAAATTCAGATCAGGAGCAACTGCAATGGACAAAAAACTACACCGCAATATAGCGGTAAGCTATCTTTTTCGCTTTCTCTCATCCCTCGCGCTCGGGGATGGGATATGGGTGCTGTATCTGCTCAGGAAAGGACTGACGCTCTGGCAGATCGGACTTTTGGAGGGCGTATTTCATGCAGCCGGCCTGGTGGCCGAGGTGCCCTCCGGGGCGCTGGCGGACCTGCTTGGCCGGAAAAACGCCATGCTGGCCAGCCGGGTCCTGGCCGCAGTCTCCACGCTGCTGAACATATACGCCGGCAGCATGGGGCCCCTGGCCGCGGCGTTCGTGCTCAACGCGTGGAGCTATAACCTGCTGTCCGGGTCGGACGAGGCCCTGTTATACGACAGCTTTCTGCGTCTGGGCCGGGAACGGCAGTACTTTCATGCCGCCGGGCGCATGGGTCTGGCGGCGGAGATCGCCCAGGCCGCCGGCGTGCTGGCAGGCGGGATGCTGGCAAGGCGGTCTTTTGCGCTGTGCTATCTCGTCAGCGCGGGCATAGAGGCCGCTGCCTTCTTCGCGGGCTTTTTCCTGACGGAACCCCGTGCCGCGGCCATCGGCGGCCGGGTCACGGTCCGTGCCCACTTTGCTGCCAGCTTCGCCCTGCTGAGGGACGGTGCTCTGCGGCGGATGCTGCTGCGCTTCGCCGTCCTGTTCGCCGGTTACACCACGGCCTTTTTCTACGCCCAGCAGCTCTATCAAGACCGGGGTTTCGATACGCTGGGCGTGAGTACGATCCTGCTGGGTATGGGTATCGCCGCCAGCGCGGGCGCTCTTTTGAGCCGGCGTGTGGCCGGAAGGCTGGGCAAGTATGCTGCCCAAGCCGAAAGCGCCGTCCTGGCGGTAGGGCTGGCGCTCATGGCCGCCGGTCCTGTATGGGTGTCTGTGGCGGGCTTTGCGCTGGCCAGCTTTGCCAACGCCCTGCTGGGCCCGCTCCACTCGGCGGCACTGAACCGCCGAATCCCATCCGACCGGCGCGCGACCCTCATCTCCGTGAGCAGCATGTGTTTTTCCGCCTGTATGATCGTCCTGTTCCCGCTGGCCGGCGCACTGGCCGCCCGGCTGGGGCTGGGCCGGGTCCTTTTTCTGCTGGGCGCGCTCCTTTTCGTCTATGTTCCCCTCACACCGCGGCTGGAAGCGGAGGATAACGAATGATGACCTTTTTGCGGGAGATCAGGTCGCACCTTGGTGTCCACTTTGGTATCTCCTTGAACGGTGCAAACGGCCCATTTTTAACGATCGCAACGGGTAAGCTCTGACGTGCAAAAATCCCGCGATCACCAATAAATACGGTGATCGCGGGATTTTTTGCGCTGGTCCGAGTGTTCATAAGGGATTTGAAAAAAGCCGATCGGGGCCGCACACACATATCCGATGGACTTGCCGGGAAACGGCAATTTGACAGGGAATTATCTGGTATTTTTGGGTATAATAGCGGTTTCGGCGCTATTATACCATGCCGCGCGGTTCCGGCGCAAGCCGGGTGTGACCGGTTTCTTTAAGTATAATAGCGGCCTTGCCGCTGTTATTCCACACATTCGACAGGCCGAAGATTTCCCTGTATGATGGAAAAAACAAGGAGGTCTGCACAATGGAACAGTACAAAGAGATCAACGGCATTGGCTACACGCTGGTGGGTGACTATTACCTGCCAAATCTGCTCCCGCCTCCGTCAGAGGACAGGCCAGTAGGTGTCTGGGGAAGGCGGCGGATGGAATACCTGAAGAACCACCACTACGCATACTTTATGGAGTTGGTAATGAGCGGGCAGCTGAACACGCACCTGGCCGATACGGATGAGCGGGCCCAAGCCTTTTTTTCTCGGCTGGTAGAACAAATGGCGGCCCAGGACGGCGTTACGGAGGAACTGAAGGCCAAAGACCAGATGTACTGGACAGGCTTGATGAACAACATCGCGGCCTGTGCGCGAGAGATCGTCTACGATACCGTAGTCTATGCTTGATGAATTTCCCCGGCTTGAAGCTGGGGAAATTTAATGTTATACTCGTGATATGAAAAGGAAAGGACGGTGAGCGGTTTGTATAATCCTCAGCTGGAGACATTCGTCAGGGTTGCGGACGCGGGCAGCTTCAACAAGGCGGCAGATGACGCTTTCATCACGCCCACGGCGGTCATCAAGCAGATCAACCTGCTGGAATCGGAGCTGGGCCTGAAGCTCTTTGTCCGCAGCCACCGGGGGCTCACGCTCACCAAGGCGGGCGAATCCCTCTACCGGGACGCCAAGTACATGATGGACTACTCCCGCCGGGC
>CANRNF010000042.1 GCA_947631865.1 uncultured Oscillospiraceae bacterium
CCGGAGCCGCAGACCATGCCCACGGTGTAGGCGGGAACGGACAGGGGCAGGCCGGCCTTGATGCCCACCTGGCGGGCGGGGTTCTGGCCCAGGGCGGAGGTGAGGATGCAGCCGAACATCAGCTCGTCCACCGCGTCGGCGGGGACGTTGGCGCGCTTCAGGGCTTCCTTCACGACGATGGAGCCCAGCTCCACGGCGGGAGTCTTGGACAGGGTGCCCTGGAAGCTGCCGATAGCGGTACGGCAGCAGTTCACAAGATAGATGTCTTTCACGGGGGTGATTCCTCCTTAAAAAATAATTCACTGTTCGCGGGGGTAAAATTGTTTAAATTTTAGCAGCATCAGTATAGTACAATATATATAAAAAGTCAAGGCTGGCCCATAAGGAATTTCCGCCGCCGGCGGCGGTCCGGGCCGGGGCCGCCGCCCTTGACAACCGGGCCGCAACTGGTTAAACTATCAGCAAAGAATAACAACAAAAGGAGACGTTTCCCTATGGACTATCAGGCGCTGTATAAATCGAAGCTCACCACCCCGGCCGAGGCCGTGAAGCTGGTCAAGTCCGGCGACTGGGTGGACTACACCTGGTGCACCAACCATCCCGTGGAGCTGGACAAGGCCCTGGCGGCCCGGGCCCATGAGCTCACCGACGTGAAGGTCCGGGGCGGCGTGACCATGTGGATGCCCGAGATCGCCAAGGCGGACGACGCCGGCGACCACTTCGCCTGGCACAGCTGGCACTGCTCCGGCGTGGACCGGAAGATCATCGCCAAGGGCATGGGCTGGTTCAGCCCCATCCGCTACTCCGAGCTGCCCCGGTACTACCGGGAGAACATCGACGTGGACGTGGTGATGATGCAGGTCCCGCCCATGGACGCCCACGGCAACTTCTCCCTGTCCCTGGCCCCCTCCCACCTCTATGACATGTGCGCCAAGGCAAAGCACGTCATCGTGGAGGTCAACGAGAACCTGCCCGTGGTCTACGGCCTTTACAAGAGCGAGATCAACATCCGGGACGTGGACTATGTGGTGGAGGGCTCCAATCCCCCCGTGGCGGAGCTGGGCTCCGCGGCCCCCAGCGAGATAGACATCGCCGTGGCCAATCTGATCGTGCCCGAGATCCCCAACGGCGCCTGCCTGCAGCTGGGCATCGGCGGCATGCCCAACGCCGTGGGCGCCATGATCGCCCAGTCGGACCTCAAAGATCTGGGCGTACATACCGAGATGTATGTGGACGGCTTCGTGGACATCGCCATGGCCGGGAAGATCAACGGCAAAAACAAGACCCGGGACTACGGCCGGCAGGTGTTCGCCTTCGCGGCGGGCTCCAAGAAACTGTATGATTATGTAAACCGAAACCCTGACGTGGTGGGCGCGCCGGTGGATTATACCAACGACGTGCAGGTCATCGCCCAGCTGGACAAGTTCATCTCCATCAACAACGCCGTGGACCTGGACCTGTTCGGCCAGGTGAACGCCGAGTCCGCCGGCATCAAGCACATCTCCGGCACCGGCGGCCAGCTGGACTTCGTCATGGGCGCGTACCTCTCCAAGGGAGGAAAGAGTTTCATCTGCCTCAGCTCCACCATGAAGGGCAAGGACGGCACCGTGAAGAGCCGCATCGTGCCCACCCTCACCCCGGGCTCCATCGCCACGGACCCCCGTTCCTGCGTGCAGTACATCGTCACCGAGTACGGCATGGTGAATCTGAAGGGCCTGTCCACTTGGCAGCGGGCCGAGGCGCTCATCTCCATCGCCCACCCCGATTTCCGGGAGGAGCTCATCCAGGAAGCGGAGAAGATGCACATCTGGCGCAAGAGCAACAAGTGAGAAGCGTATGAATAAGATGACCCCGCCCGGGACTGGGCGGGGTCATCCTTTGTGTATGGCCCCCTCAGACGAGGGGGCTGTCGGCGGAGCCGACTGGGGGGAGGAAGATAGCATAAGGTTTTTCCCTCCCTCCGTCACGCCCTGGCGGGCGTGCCACCTCCCTCGTCTGAGGGAGGCTTTTGTGTTGGAATACGATGTAACGCATGCTCCCTCAGCAGAGGGAGGCTTTATCTATGTGCTCTTATGTACGCCTCCGCGGCGCGGACGGTGTTGGCGAGGTACTTGATGACTTCTACAGGATAGCGGCCGGCGGCGGTCTCGCCGGTGACCATCACCGAGGAGGCCCCGTCCAGTACCGCGTTGAAGATGTCGCTCACCTCCGCCCGGGTGGGGACAGGACGGGTCTCCATGCTGGCCAGCATCTGTGTCACCACCATGAAAGGCCGGCCCGCTGCCCGGCACTGGGCGGCGATGGTCTTCTGGGCCGCCGGCAGGTCCCACAGGGGCATGGCGTTGCCCAGATCGCCCCGCGCGATGACGATCTCATCCGCGGCGGGGAGGAGTTCCGGCAGCTTTTCCAGACCGGCCAGGTTCTCTATCTTCGCCAGCAGCTTCACATGGCCGCAGCCCGCGTCTGCCAGCGCCGCCCGGACCGCCTCCAGATCCTCCCGTCCACGGACGAAGGGCTGCATGACGGCGGTGACGCCATAGCGGGCCGCGTCCCGGAGGTTGGCCTTGTCCGCCTCCGTCAGGGCGGGCAGCCGCACCGTGAGCCCCGGCAGGGCCAGGCTCTTCCGGCTCTGGAGCGCGCCGCCCCGCAGGACATGGGCGGCGCCGCCCGCCGCCATTTCCAGCAGGAGCTTTCCGTCGTCCAGGAGCATCTGCTGGCCGGGCGTCAAGAGCGGCAGGACGGGGGAGGGAAGAGGGATATCGCTCAGCTTTACGGTGGTCCCTTCTTCCAGCGTCAGCGGCGCGGCCAGGGCGCCCACCCGCAGCTCCGGGCCCTGCATATCGATGAGCAGCTTGGGCGCAGCATCCGCCCGCTCCGCCGCCTTGTGGAAGGCGTCCAGCAGGGGGGCGGAGGCGGCGAGGCCGGTGTGGGAGAGGTTCAGGCGCATGCCGGTCATGCCGGCGCGGAACATGGCCTCCAGCGTGTCCACGGATCCGCATGCGGGGCCCAGAGTGCCGTATATCTCCATAGGTGAACCTCCTTCCAACGTCTGGGAAAAACATACCATACAAGGCCGCTCCGCGCAAGAGTTTCCAGCTATCGCCTATTGACATCTACGGCGGATTTTGGTATATTTGTCGAGGCATAAGGAAAAGTTTTGCTAGTCATTAAAAACATTCAGCATAATGGAGCGCATAGAATGGATCATCTTAAGGAGTACCGGAAAAAGCTGACCGACGCAGAGGGCGTGGCGGCGCTGTTCAAGAGCGGCTGGTCCTGCGTGACGGACGCGGCGGCGGCCATCCCGCCCACCATCCTGGAGGCCCTGGGAAAGCGGGCGGACGCGGGGCAACTGAAGGACCTGGCGTTCCACGGACTGCTGGACCTGGTCCCTGACGCCACCTTCACCCATCCGGGGATATTCACCCCGGTGTCCTGGTTCTCCGGGAAGATCGCCAAGGCGGCCATCAACCGGGGCGAGGGGGACATCATGCCCTGCTATTACCGGGATATGCCCTCTCTCTACCGGGACTACATCCCCGTGGACGCCTTTATGATCGTGGTGTCCCCCATGGATGAGGAGGGTTACTTCAGCGCCGGGGTCACCGGATCCTATTCGGCGGCGCTCTTTGAAAAGGCGAAGCACATCTTCCTGGAGGTCAACCCCCGCATGCCACGGGCGGTGACGGCCCCGAAGGTACATATATCCCAGGTGACGGCCCTGTGCGAGTCGGACGCGCCCCTGCCCATCCTGCCCCCGGCGCAGCTGGACGACGTGAGCCGGACCATCGGCGGGTTCATCGCCCAGGAGGTGCCCAACGGCGCTACCCTGCAGCTGGGCATCGGCGCGGTGCCCGAGGCGGTGGGCCTGGCCCTGAAAGATAAGCACGACTTGGGCATCCACACGGAGCTTCTGCCCGACAGCATGATAGAGCTCATCGAATGCGGCGCGGTGACGAACCTGAAAAAGCCCATCCACAGGGGCAAGACCGTGGCCACCTTCACCTTCGGCTCAGAGAGGCTCTATAAATTTGTGGACAACAACCCGGACGTGGAGATATTGCCGGTGGACTACGTGAACGACCCGGCGGTCATCGCGAAGCACCCCAACTTCATCTCTGTGAATGGGGGGCTGGAGGTGGATTTCTTCGGCCAGGTGTGCGCCGAGAGCATCGGCACGGTGCACGTGTCCGGCACCGGCGGCCAGACGGACTATGTCCGGGGGGCCGTCCAGTCCCCGGGGGGCAAGAGTTTCATCGCCTTCCCCTCCACCGCGGCGGGGGGCACCGTGAGCCGCATCCGGCCCACGCTGAACCCCGGCGCAAGGGTGAGCACCAGCAAGAACGACGTGGACTACATCGCCACGGAGTACGGCCTGGCCAAGCTCAGGGGCAAGACCGTCTCCCAGCGGACGAAGGCCCTCATCGCCATCGCCCACCCCAAGTTCCGGGAGGAGCTCACCGCCCAGGCCCGGGCCATGCACATCCTGATCTGAGGAGGACCTATGGAAAATATTCTTCCCGCCTGGATGACCGCCCACCATATCACGGCCATCGTGGGCCACATGGGCGGCGGCAAGACGGAACTGGCGGTGAACATGGCTGTGGCCATGGCGAAGGCAGGAGAGAAGACCGCCGTCGCGGACCTGGACGTGGTGAACCCCTACTTCCGCAGCCGGGAGCAGCGGGAGATGTTCCGGGAGCTGGGCATCCGGTTCGTGGCCTCCGCCCAGGCCCTGGTGGACGCGGACGTGCCCTCCCTGCCGGCGGAGCTCAACACCCTTTTGCAGGACATGAGCTACCGGAGCGTGCTGGATATCGGCGGCGACTCGGGAGCCCGGGTCCTGGCCCGGTACCGGCACCAGATCGCGGCCCAGGACTTCGCCGTGTGGTTCGTCCTGAATGCCCGGCGGCCCCAGACCGCCACCCTGGAAAAGGCCGTCTGGTCCCTGCGGAAGATCGAGGACGAGATGGGCCTTCCCGTGACGGGCATCGTGAACAACACCCACCTCTGCAATGAGACCACGGCCGGCGACATCCTGCTGGGGGCGGGCCTGGCGGATGAGCTCGCTTACGTTACGAACATCCCGGTGATCTGCCACACGGCGCCACGTCCCCTGACGGACGGACTGCCGGACCTGGCGGAGCCGGTGTTCCCCATAGATATTTACATGAAAAAACCCTGGGAGCGCTGAGGGCGCCCCGAGGGAGGGGAGGTGACAACCATGACCGTATTTTTACATTTTGACAGCGACCGCTGCAAGGGCTGTGAGCTGTGCGTGTCGGTGTGTCCCAAGCACATCCTGGCGCTGGACATGAGCGCCACCAACGTGAAGGGCTATCACCCGGCGGCGGCGAAGGACCCTTCGGCCTGCATCGCCTGCGCCAGCTGCGCGAAGATCTGTCCTGATTCGGTCATCAGCATTGAGAAGGAATAACGGAGCAAAGGAGATGGATACTACCGTGGAAAAAGAACTGTGGAAGGGCAACGAGGCCGTTGCGGAGGCCGCCATCCGGGCGGGCTGCAAGTGCTTCTTCGGTTACCCGATCACCCCTCAGAACGAGATACCTGAGTATATGTCCGCTCATCTGCCCGAGGCGGGCGGCGTGTTCATCCAGTCGGAGTCCGAGCTGGCGGCCATCAATATGGTCTACGGCGCGGCGGCCTCCGGCGTGCGGGCCATGACCAGCTCCTCCTCGCCCGGCATCAGCCTGAAGCAGGAGGGCATCAGCGCCATGTGCAGCGGCGAGCTGCCCGGCGTGGTGGTGAACATGATGCGCGGCGGCCCTGGCCTGGGCACCATACAGCCGTCCCAGTGCGACTACTTCCAGGCCACCCGGGGCGGCGGCAACGGCGACTACCGGACCATCGTGCTGGCCCCCTGCGACATCCAGGAGGCCGTGGACATGACCCAGGAGGCCTTCGACCTGGCGGATATCTACCGCATGCCCGTGATGATATTGGGCGACGGCATGATCGGCCAGATGATGGAGCCCATCGTGTGGCACGATATCCCCAAGCGGGAGCTGCCCTCCAAGGACTGGTGCGCCAGCGGCCGCAAGGGCCGCGATCACAGCAACTTCATCACCAGTCTTCGCATCGACGCCCCGGACAGCGAGGAGTTCAACCGGCACCTGGAGGCCAAGTACAAGACCATCGCCGAGAAGGAGACCCGGTGGGTGGAGAAGGACACCGACGGCTGCGAGATCATCATCGCCGCCTACGGCACCCCCTCCCGCATCGCCCTGTCCGCGGCGGAGGAGCTGGAGGCCAAGGGCGTCAAGGTGGGCCTGTTCCGGCCCCAGACCGTGTGGCCCTTCCCCTCGGAGCGGCTGGCGGAGCTGGCGGCACAGCCCAGCGTCAAGGCCATCCTGGTGGTGGAGATGAGTCTCGGCCAGATGGTGGAGGACGTGCAGCTTGCCGTGAAGGGGCTCAAGCCCGTGCGGTTCTACGGCCGCGTGGGCGGCATGGTGCCCAGCGTGGAGGAGATCGCCGAAGAAGCGGAGAAGATCTTGCAGGAGGTGCGGTGACATGACCACAGTATATCGCAAATCTGCGGGTCTGCAGGACCGGGAGCTCCACTACTGCCCCGGCTGCAGCCACGGTATCGTACATAAATTGATCGCGGAGTGCATGGAGGAGCTGGGCCTCATCGACACGGCCATTTTGGTCTGCCCGGTGGGCTGCTCTGTGTTCGCGGGCAACTACTTCGCCTGCGACTGCATCGAGGCCATCCATGGCCGCGCCCCCGCGGTGGCCACCGCCGTGAAGAGGACCCATCCGGACCAGCTGGTGGTGACCTATCAGGGCGACGGCGACCTGGCCTCCATCGGCACGGCGGAGATCGTCCACGCCGCCATGCGGGGCGAGAAGTTCACCACCGTGTTCATCAATAACGCCATATACGGCATGACCGGCGGCCAGATGGCCCCCACCACTTTGCTGGGTCAACGGGCTACCACGGCCCCCCACGGCCGGATGAAGGAGATACACGGAAGCCCCATCCGCATGGCGGAGCTTCTGTCCACCATGGACGGGCTGGCCTACGCCGAGCGGGTGTGCGTGGCGGATATCCCACACCTCAACAAGGCCAAAAAGGCTATCAAGAAGGCCTTTGAGGTCCAGCTGGCCGGGAAGGGCTTCTCCTTCGTGGAGGTCCTGTCCGCCTGCCCCACCAACTGGGGCATGACGCCGCTGGAGGCCAACAAGTGGCTTTTGGAGAACATGGCCGCCTACTATCCCCTGGGGGTCATCAAGGAGGTAGAGGAAGGATGAAAAAACAGATCACCATCGCCGGCTTCGGCGGCCAGGGCGTCATGAGCATCGGCAAGAGCCTGGTGGAGGCCGCCGTGGACGAGAACCTGCACGCCACATGGGTGCCCTCTTACGGCCCCGAGATGCGGGGCGGCACAGCCAACTGCGAGGTGGTGCTCTCCGACGAGCCCGTGGGCTCCCCGGTGTTCACCTACCCCACCGAGCTCATCGCCATGAACCGGCCCAGCCTCCATAAGTTCGAGGACAAGGTCCAGCCCGGCGGCACCATTTTCATCAACAGCTCCATCATCGAGGACAAGGTCCAGCGCACCGACGTGAAGGCGGTGTATGTGCCCTGCGACACCATCGCGGACGAGTTGGGCAACAAGAAGGTGTCCAACATGGTCATGCTGGGGGCCTACATCGCCGCCACCGGCGCTTTGAAGACCGAGACCATCAAGGCGATGCTGGTGCACATGTTCACAGGCCCCAAGGCCAAGCTGGTGGACCTGAACATGGAGGCCCTGGAGCGGGGCAAGGCCTGCATCGAGAGCTGAACGTGGCCGAGCGGATATTTGACGACCCCGAGCTGGAGGCCCTGCGGAAGAAGTTCTTCCCCCGTATCCCCTGGACCGGGGAGGGGCCCGTCCGGCGGCGGTATATGGCCAAGGCCGCCTGGGAAGGGCAGACCGTGGCGGAGGCGCTGGAGGACCTGGCGCTGGCCGAGGGCTTCATCGCCCCCGGCGGCCGCGCCGTCACCGGGGACGGGGAGGAGTGCCTCGCCGCGTTCCGGGACCGGGGCGGGGAGGACACGCTGATCTTCGGCGAGGGACTGGACGCGGTGTGGTGCGACCTGGCTCTGGGTCCGGCGGATGAGGAGGGCTGGCAGGCGCTCATCGTCCGCTCCGAGGAGGCGGAGAATCTCACGGCTCTGGCCCACGCCGTGGGCGCGGTGCGGTTCAAAAAGATATAAGGATAGGGCGCGCTGAAAAGCGCGCCCTAATTAAATATCACTCCCTCAGTCGGCTACGCCGACAGCCCCCTCGTCTGAGGGGGCCATTTTGCGTTGGAACGCAATATGAACGCGAAACACCATCGTCAGAGGGAGCCTTTATTTTTGTTGTCCTTTGGAAATGGGACCAGTTTTCCCTCGTTGATGTAGAGCTCCTCTGCCTCGTCCAGCGCGCCCAGAAGTATCCTGCGGGCCTCCTGGTTGGCGGGCATATCCGGCATCTGATCGATGGCTTCGGACGCGGCGGCGCATAAGATGTAGTACATCTTCTGATAGTCGGGCATCGTATCACCTCCAATGCCACTAAATTGTAGCATATTCCGACGAGAAAAGCTACACAATAGTAGCATATCCGCGGGGTGATGCGCTTTGTATTTTCAACGCCTGGAGGACCTGCGGGTGGATGCGGACTTGACACAGGAGCAGGTCGCCGAGATACTGCATTGCAAGCGGGAGGTTTACCGCCGCTATGAGAAAGGCATCCATGAGATACCTGTTTGGGCCGTGATAGAGCTGGCGAAGTACTACGGCACATCCACCGACTATATTTTGGGCCTTACGGATAAACGATGATATAACGTAATGATAGGGCGCGCTGAAAAGCGCGCCCTTCCATATTGAACGCCTCCCTCGGATGAGGGAGGTGGACGCCGAAGGCGGCCGGAGGGAGAGAATCCCTCCCCCAGTCTCGCTTCGCTCGACAGCCCCTCGTCTGAGGGGGCCTTTTTGCAGGCGTTTTCCTTTACATAGACAGGGCGTAGCGCATGTAGTAGTTGAAGCGGCGCTCCCGCTCCAGGGTGGAGCTGTCCATGTGGCCAGGGTAGACCTCATAGTCCCCCGGGAGGGAACCCAGCTTTTTGAGGCTGGCCATGAGGGTGGGCATGTCCCCGCCGGGCAGGTCCGTCCGGCCGCAGGAGTCCCGGAACAGGGTGTCCCCGCAGAACATGGCCTCGCCGCACAGGAGCGTCACACCGCCCGGGGTGTGGCCGGGAGTCTCCAGGACCTTAAAGGTGAGCGCGCCCACGTGGAACTGGTCCCCCTCGCCGTAATAGACGGCGCCTTCCGGGGGCGAAAAGCGGTAATCCCCCTCGCCCACGTCCGCCCGGTGCATGCACACGGCGGCGCCGGTCTCGGCCTGGACGGCGGCCACGGCCATGGTGTGGTCGAAGTGGCCGTGGGTCAGGAAGATATACTTGGCGGCGAGGCGGTTGCTCTCCAGGTAGTCCAGCACGGTGTTGGACTCGTCGCCGGGGTCGATGACGGCGCACTGCAAGGTGTCCTCGTCGGTGACGATATAGCAGTTGGTCTCGATGGGGCCCACGGTGAGGCATTTTATGAGCATTTCCTGGTTCCTCCTATGAAAGACGCTGGTTACCGGGCGGTTTGGCCCGAAGAGCGGTCACGCTGGATGCGAAGCTAGAGCTCCTTTGTGTCAAGCAATATGGTCACGGGGCCGTCGTTCTGGCTGCGGACCTGCATATCCGCGCCGAACACGCCGGTCTCCACGTGAAAGCCCTTTTCCCGGCACTGGGCGATGACGGACTCGTACAGGGGAATGGCCTGCTCTGGCCGGGCGGCCAGGGTGAAGCCGGGACGGCGGCTTTTGCAGTCGGCGAAGAGGGTGAACTGGCTGATGATGAGTAGGTTCGCGGCCCCCGCCTGCACGGGGTTCAGGTTCATCTTGCCGTTCTCGTCCTCGAAAATGCGCAGGCCGCATATTTTATCGGCTATTTTGGCGGCCTCAGCGGGGCCGTCGTCCACATGGACGCCCAGGAGCACCAGAAAGCCCTGATTTATCTCGCCGTGGATGGCTCCCTCTATCTCCACGGAGGCATTTTTTACCCGGGTCACTACAGCGCGCATAGGTCATATCCCTCCCCGGTTGATCTCCCGGACGCCCCGGACGGCCTGGAGGCGGTTGATGATGGTCTGGACCTCCCGGGCGTCCCGGACCTCCAGGGAGATGACCACGGTGGAGAGGCCTTTCCCCGTGTCCCGGGCGTTCAGGCCCCGGACTTTGGCGTTCAGAGAGTTCAGGATGGTGGCGATGTCCATGACAAGGCCGCCCCGCTCGTCGGCGGAGATGTAGAGGTCCGCGGCGTAGCTGTCGGTGATGTTGTCGGCCCAGGACACGGTGATCCAGCGGCCGGAGTTCTCGTCCCGGCGGTAGTTGACACAGTCCTTCCGGTGGATGGACACACCCAGGCCCCGGGTGATGAACCCGATGATGGGGTCCCCGGGCACGGGGGTGCAGCACCGGGAGAACTTGATGAGGCAGTTGTCCAGCCCCTCCACCAGCACGCCCTGGACGGCCTTCAGCTCCTTCTGCTGGCGGCGGTCCGCCCGCTCCTGCATCTTGTCTATCTCCGTCTTGCGGACGGTGGAGCGGCTGCGGACGATCTCGTCGTGGATGCGGGCCACGGCGTGGGAGGCGGTCATGCCCCCGTAGCCGATGGAGGCGTAGATGTCGTCCAGGTCCGTGACGGCCATGCGTTTGAGGATGGCGGGCAGGACCTCCGGGTCCGTCACATCGGCCATGGCGAGGCCCACCCGGCGGGCCTCCGCCTCGAACATATCCCGGCCCTGGACGATGTTCTCCTCCCGCCGCTCCTTCTTGAACCACTGGCGGATCTTGGAGCGGGCCTCGCCGGACTTGGCGATATTCAGCCAGTCCCGGCTGGGGCCGGTGGCGGAGTGGGAGGTGATGATGGAGACGATGTCGCCGTTTTGCAGGGGGTAGGCGATGGGCACGATGCGGCCGTTCACCTTGGCCCCGGTCATGGAGTTGCCCACGGCGGAGTGGATGGCGTAGGCGAAGTCGATGGGGGTGGCCCCGGCGGGCAGGCTCTTCACGTCCCCGTTGGGGGTGAAGACGAACACCTCGTCGTCGAAAAGGTCCACCTTCAGGTCGTGGTAGAAGTCCTGGGCGTCCACGTCCTGCTGGCTCTCCAGCAGGCGGCGTATCCAGGCGAATTTCTCCTCGTCGCCCTGCTTGTTGCCCACGCCGCCGGATTTGTACTTCCAGTGGGCGGCCACGCCGTATTCCGCCGTCACATGCATCTGCCAGGTGCGTATCTGCAGCTCGAAGGGGATGCCCTCGGTGCCGATGACGGTGGTGTGCAGGCTCTGATAGTTGTTGGGCTTGGGGGTGGATATGTAGTCCTTGAACCGGCCGGGCACGGGGCGGAACATCTCGTGGATGATGCCCAGAACGTTATAGCAGTCCGCCAGGTCGTTCACGATCACCCGGAAGGCGCACAGGTCGAATATTTCCTCCACGCCCAGGTGCTGGGTGTACATCTTCCGGTAGATGCTGTAGATGTGCTTGAGGCGGCCGTAGACCTTGCATTCGATGCCCTCTTTGGCCATGCGCTCGCTGATGCGCGCTTCCATGGACTTCTGGAACTTTTCCAGCACGTCCCGGCGCTTGTCCAGGATGTTGGTGATCTCCTGGTAGCCCACCGGGTCCAGGTACAGAAGGGCCAGGTCCTCCAGCTCGTCCTTCATCTTCTCCACGCCCAGACGGTGGGCGATGGGGGCGTATATCTCCATGGTCTCCCGGGACTTGGACAGCTGCTTCTCCGGGCTCTGGAAGTTCATGGTGCGCATGTTGTGCAGCCTGTCGGCCAGCTTGATGAGGATGACCCGGATGTCCTTGGCCATGGCCAGGAGCATCTTGCGCAGGTTCTCCATCTGGGCCTCTTCCAGGGTGCTGTACTGGACACGGGTCAGCTTGGTGACGCCCTCCACGATGTCGGCCACGTCGGAGCCGAACTGCTCCTCCAGCTGGTCGTGGGTGGTGTCGGTGTCCTCCAGGGTGTCGTGGAGCAGCGCGGCCATGATGGACTCGTCGTCCAGGCCCATCTCGGCGGCGATCATGGCCGCGGCGATGGTGTGGGTGACGTAGGGGGAGCCGTCCCGGCGCACCTGGCCCTCATGGGCCTTCACGGCGAAGTCGAAGGCGCTCCGGACCCGGTCCAGGTCCGCGCCGGGATTGTTCTCCTTCAGGACCGACGCCAGCGCGTCAAAGGCTTTGTCGGGGGAAAATTCCGTCATACTTCCGTCTCTTCCTTATCTCAAACGACTTGCGCCCGCCAGGTGGGCGAGTTATTAAGGTCGGTCTTCTCCTGCCAGGGGATGAGGGACAGGTCCATGTCCTGGTCGGTGAAGCGCACATTGGCCAGGCCCAGCTCCGCGAACACCCGCAGGCCCAAAGCGATCTGGGCGGCGTCCAGACGACTGTCCAGCCGGGAGAGGCGGCTTATGCGCACCTTGCAGGGGCACTGGGCCGTCAGGGACCGCCACAGGCCGGATATCTCCGAGCGGGTGAGCCGGTGGCCTCCAAGGGACCCGCCGGAGAGGATCTCCCGGCACAGGGCATCCATGTCCGTCCGGCGCAGGGCGCTCATCACCAGCTGCACGGACCGGCGGCCCCGGTACTCGCTGACCTGGGGGAAGAAGGCCGCGTCCACCCGGTCGCCCACCGAGGCGTCCACGTCCTGGACCATCTTGCCGAACCAGACGCAGTCGTAGCGCTGGCCGAAGCGGTCCAGCTGGAGCTTGGTGTGCCGGCCGCCGCCGATGGGCAACGCGGAGGCAAAGGACGCGTCCCGGACGCACAGCAGGGGACGGGGGTTGCCGTTGCCGCAGGGCTCCAGGAGCTCCAGGCTCTCCACGCACTCCATGGTGAGCAGGGCCGGGTCGGTGATGAGCACGTCCGGGTCCACGCCCTCCTCCCCGGTGGGGGGATGGGCGGCGTAATAGGCGCACAGAGCCTCCCGGAAGCCGTCTATGTCCTCCCGGTGGATGTTGAGACCCGCCGCCAGGGCGTGGCCGCCGAAGGAGGCGAGATGCTCCCCGCAGGCCGCCAGGGCGTCGAACAGGTTGAACCCGCCCCAGCTGCGGCAGGAGCCCTTGCCCTTGTCCCCGTCCAGAGAGATCATGACGGCGGGGGCCTGCCACGCCTCGGACAGGCGGGAGGCCACGATGCCGATGACGCCCTGGTGCCAGCCCTCCCGGGCCAGGACGATGGGCTCTCCTTTTTTGTGCTCCACCAGCATGCCGGCGGACTGGTCCCAGATGTCCGCCTCCAGCTGCTGGCGCATTTTGTTCATGTCGCACAGGGACTCGGCATAGGCCGCGGCTTTTGCTGGGTCCTGCTCCCATATGAGGCGGGCCGCGTCGGCTACCCGGCCCAGCCGGCCGGCGGCGTTGATGCGGGGGGCCAGGGTGAAGCCGATGGCGTTGGCGCCCAGGCGGTCCACCGTCACGCCGGACTGGTCCATGAGCGCGGCGAGACCGGGCCGGGGCGCGGTGCGCAGCTTTTGCAGGCCCTGCTTCACGATGCGGCGGTTCTCCCCCAGAAGGGGCATCACATCCGCGATGGTGCCCACGGCCACCAGGTCCGCGTATTTTTCCAGCATGGCCTTCCCGTCCCCGTCCAGGGCACAGACCAGCTTGAAGGCCACGCCCACGCCCGCCAGGTCCCGGGCGGGGCAGTCCTCGTCCCGCTTGGGGTCCACCACGGCCACGGCCTGGGGCAGGTCATCCTGGCACTCGTGGTGGTCGGTCACGATCATGTCTACGCCAAGAGCGCGGGCGTGCTCCGTCTCCGCCACGGCGGTGATGCCGCAGTCCACGGTGATAATGAGGCTGACGCCCTTGTCCTTCAGCCGGCCGATGGCGGCGGTGTTGACGCCGTAGCCCTCCTCCAGCCGGTCGGGGATGTATACTTCTGTTTTAAGGCCCCAGGCGGTCAGAAAGTCCGCCAGCAGGCAGGTGGACGTGATGCCGTCCACGTCATAGTCCCCGTAGACGGCCACCGTCTCGCCCCGGTCCTTCGCCAGCCGGAGCCGTTCCACGGCCAGGGCCATGTCGGGCAGAGCCATGGGGTCGTCCGGCTCGAAAGGCCCCTCCGCCAGAAACGCGGCGGCTTCTTCCGGGTCGGTCATGCCCCGCGCCGCCAGAATGGCCGCCAGCAGGGGCGTGCATCCCGCCCGGACCAGCGCCTCCGGTATGGGCGCCTCGTCCGGGATGTTCCAAACCTTATCGTTCATGCTGTTCCTTTTCTGAAAATATATTTATACAATTATACGCCAATCAGCGCCACAATGCAATGCAAACCGTCCAGACGGCGAGCAGATGAAGGGAGAATGTTTCCATAATTTTCGGCCTGTTCCAGCGTATGGCTCCGCAGGGCAGGGAAAAGCTAATTCTTGGGCGGCGCACCTTCGGGAAATCTCATGTTTCTATTGCATTGGACAGGAAAACGTGCTATAGTGCACAAGTAGACATAAAATGACACAACTGGGCTTTCACGAGGAGGCATCATGAGATATAGGACACCTGCGCTGGTGTTCCTGGCGCTGAGCGTGATACTGTTTATCTGCGCCCTGCTGATGGGTTTCCGGGCCTTTGGCGGGCATGAGGCGTCCCTGGAGACGCCTGCCCCCGCGTCTTCCGCCGAGGCCGCGCCCCAGCAGGAGCCCGCGGCGGACAGCAGCACAACCGTGCCGGAGACTACCAACGAGCCGATCCCTGAGCCCACCGCCATCCCCACGGCCACGCCGGAGCCCACCGCCACCCCCTGGCCCGGCCCGGCCACGCCCCAGCAGAGCGTGAAGGTGGGGAAGGAGTATTTCGCGGACGCCGCGTTTTTGGGCAATTCCGTGCTCAGCGGCCTTTGGTATTACGACTATGGCGACGTGCTGCCCGACGGCAGCGACCACTGGTTCTGGGACGACGGCCTCACCATATTGGGGGCCGTGCCCTACGCCGACCAGATGAGCGGCGGCCAGTACGGCAAGATCTACGTGGGGTTCGGCAACAACGAGATGGCCTACGACAAGACCGCCCTGCGCCAGGCCTACGGGCTGCTGCTGGATAAGCTCCAGGCCGACCACCCCAACGCCATCATCTACCTGGTCAGCGCCACGCCGGTGAGCCTCTGGAAGAGCTCCACCAGTTCCTCCTACACCCGGGAGCTGGTCCAGGCCTACAACTCCATGCTGAAGGACATATGCGTGGAGCGGCAGGTATGGTACCAAGACGCCTACTCGGTGCTGTGCAATGAGGAGGGATATCTGCCCTCGGACGTGACCAACGACGGCACTCACTTCACCCCCGCCCACTATGAACTGTGGTTCGACTATATGCAGACCCATTACATCCCCGACGGCACGGAGGTCCCCCTGGCGACAGATGTGCCGGCCGAGGGCGGCGGGACCTGACAGACAAGAGAAAGCAAAAAGGAAGGAAACGAAAAATGCTCAAACGGATCGGCGTATGTCTTTTGGTGCTCGTACTCGTCCTGTGCCTGGCCTCCTGCGGCGGCGGCAAGGCCAAGGATATCGACGTGGAGGCCCTGGGCAAGGACCTGGCGGCCAGCGCCGCTTTTACGGTGGATATGAGCCAGTTCCCCGTGGCCTCCGGCGTGGCGGCCAGCACCTACCGCTATGAGGCGGACCAGGTGGAGTCCTGCGTCATGTACGCCTCCCCGTCCTCCGGCGAGGAGATCTTCGTGGCTAAGGCGGCCAGCGCCGATGCCGCCAAGACCCTGTCCGGGCAGTGCACCCAGCGGGTGGCCGACCAGAAAACCGTCCTGTCCAGCTATGTGCCTGAGGCCATCCCCCGGCTGGACAACGCCATCAACACCGTGGCGGGCCAGTACGTGATATTCGTGGTGGCCAACGACGCCGCCGCGGCCCAGGCCGTGGTGGACGGCTATACGAAGTAAACGCGACAGACAGTGAAAATCCCCCGGCCGGACGGCCGGGGGATTTTGCGCTTGTTTGCCACTTGACCGGGCGGGGAGAATGTGCTATGCTCTTCCCGCCAAGAGAAAACTGAATATGGAGCCAAAAGGAGAAAATCGCTATGACAAAACGCATTCTCACTCTTGCGCTGACGCTCGCAATGACGGCGGCACTCTTTGTCGGAGGCGGCCAGTCGGTATGGGCGGCAGATACCGGCTCCACAGGCGAAGCCGTCGACGGCGGAGAGCTCGTCGTCGGTATCGCCGCAGATCTGGACAGCAGTCTTGACCCGCACGTATCATCGTCGTCGGCAGGAACCAGAGAGGTCCTATTCAACATCTTTGAGGGGCTGGTAAAGCCCGATACCAAAGGAGATCTCATCCCCGCCGTCGCCGAAGATTACGCCGTCAATGACACCGCAGACGAATACACCTTCATCCTGCGTGAAGGAGTGCGGTTCCATAACGGCCAGCCGGTCACGGTAGGGGATGTTGTTTATTCCCTGTCCAGAGCTGCGGGACTGGAGACAGGTGAGCCCCTGGTGGACACCCTCTCCGGCATCGCCTCTGTGGAGGCCAAAGACGAACGTACGGTGGTCGTCACCCTCTCCGCGCCCAACACGGAGATGCTTCCCTTTATGACGGTAGCCATTATCCCCGAAGGAAACGACCCCGCCCAGGAACTGATCGGCACCGGCCCGTTCAGGTACGTATCCCGTTCGCCCCAGCAGAATATCATCATGGAGCGGTTCGACGACTACTGGGGAGAGCCTGCCCATCTGGACAAGGTCACCTTCCGGGTCATCGAAAACGCCCAGACAATGGTCATGAGCCTGCAGTCCGGGGCCATCGATTTTGCCGCCAAGCTGGAGGCCAGCCAAGTGGCGGAGCTGGATGGGCTGACGGTGCTGGAGGGCAGCATGGCCACCATCCAGGCGCTGTACCTCAACAACGCCCGGGCGCCCTTCGACGACATCCGTGTCCGGCAGGCCCTGTGCTACGCCATCGACAAGACCATGGTCATCGACCTGGCCGCCGACGGCCACGGCTTCCCCGTGGGCAGCAGTATGTACCCGGCCTTCGGCAAATATTTTGATGAGAGTCTGACCAACTACTATGAGCCCGACACCGGCAAGGCCCTGGAGCTGCTGGCCGAGGCGGGCTATACCAGCTCTCACCCCTTGGAGTTCTCCATCGTGGTGCCCTCCAACTATACCCCTCATGTGGACGCGGCGCAGGTGATCGTGAGCCTGCTGGACCAGCTGGGCGGCGTTGTCAGCGCCAAGATCGATGAGGTGGAGTGGGCCACCTGGCAGGAGGATACCTACGGCAACCGTAATTTCCAGGCCACCATATGCGGTTTTGACGCCAAGACCCTGACAGCGGCGGCCCTGCTGGAGCGGTTCAACAGCGGCAACGCCAAAAACTTCATCAACTTTGACTGCGCGGAGTACGACGAGACTTACGCCGCGGCCGCAGCCACCACGGACGACGGCGAGAAGACAGAGCTCTACCGGCGGTGCGAGGCTATCCTCGCCGAGCAGGCGGCCAACGTGTACATCCAGGACATGGCCAATTTCGCTGCCATGCAGCCGGACGTGAAGGGCTATGAGTTTTATCCGCTCTACGTCATGGACTTTTCCACCGTGTACCGCGCCCAGTAAGTGCGGTACGTACTGAAAAAAACAGGAGTATTGGCCGTCACCCTGCTCCTCATATCACTGCTGGCGTTCCTGGCCTTCCAGATCATCCCCGGCGACCCCACCACCAAGCTCTTGGGCAGCGACTACACCCCGGAGCGGGCGGAGGCCCTGCGGCATGAGATGGGGCTGGATAGGAATGTGCTCGTGCGCTATTGGGATTGGCTCACCGGTTTCGTCACGGGCGACATGGGAGAGAGCTATAGCTATGGTATGTCCGTCCGCCAGGTCATGGAGGGGAAGGGCGCCGTCACGGCGGCCCTGTCCCTCATGGCGTGGCTGCTGGTCATCGCCATCAGCATCCCTCTTGGCATCACCCTCTCCCGCTATCAGGGCGGACGGCTCGACAGGGTATTCGTGGCCATGAACCAGGTGTTCATGGCCATTCCCCCGTTCTTTTTAGGGATACTCTTCACGTACATATTCGGGCTGGTGCTGAAGCTGTTCATGCCGGGCGGGTTCGTGGGACCCGACGAGAGTTTCGGGGGCTTTTTGGGCTACCTGGTGTTCCCGGCGCTGGCCATCGCCATCCCCAAGGCCGCCATGGTGACGAAGCTTTTGCGCTCGTCCATCCTGGGCCAGATGGGCCAGGACTATGTACGCACGGCCTACAGCCGGGGGAACTCCCGGTGGAACGTGCTGAAAAAGCATGTGCTGAGAAACGCCCTCCTGCCCGTGGTCACCTTCGTGGCCATGACGCTGGCGGACATCGTGGCCGGGTCCATCGTGGTGGAGCAGGTCTTCGTCCTGCCTGGGCTGGGACGGCTCCTGCTGGCCAGCATCGGCAACCGGGACTATCCGGTGGTGCAGTGCATCGTAGTCATCATCGCTTTCGTGGTGGTGTTCATGAACTATCTCGCGGATGTGGTCACGCAAACGATAGACCCCCGCATTAGACTCGATTGAAAGGCAGAGCCTTTCAATCGAAAAAGCTGCGGCCTGCTGCAGCGCACTCGCTTTGCTCGCACGTTTGCAGGCCGATAAGAATGATTTCCGAGGTACACGCCCCCGGAAATCATATCCCACTATTTTCGCGCCTGCGGGCGCGAACTCTGCGAGGCGCTTTGTGAGGATAAGGCACAACAAAAATTTCACAGCCGGGGCGGTCATCGCCGCGTTCATGCTCATCGTCATCCTGGTGGGCATGGTGTGGACGCCCTATGACCCCAACGCCATGAACGGCAAGGCCAAAATGCTCTCGCCCTGCCTGGCCCATCCCCTGGGGACCGACAACTTTGGCCGGGATATTCTCTCCCGGGTGGTGGAGGGCGCCGGGGCCACGGCCCTCATCGCCGCGGCCACGGTGGCCATCGGCCTGGCGGCGGGACTCATCATCGGCGGCGTCACGGGCTATTACGGTGGGTGGCTGGATGAGGTGATCATGCGGCTGAACGACGCCGTCACCGCCTTCCCCAGCATCTTGTTGGCCCTGGTGCTCATCGCCCTGTTCGGCGGGGGCAAGTACAAGATCATCATCGCCCTGGGGGTGCTGTTCATCCCCAGCTTCGCCCGCATCGTGCGGGCAGAGGTGGCAAGGCAGAAGAGTTTGGACTACGTGGCCAGCGCCCGGCTCATGGGGGCGGGGGACATGCGCATCCTCTTTTTGCACATCCTGCCCAACATCGTGCCCGTGCTGCTGCCCTCGGTGGCCATCGGGTTCAATAACGCCGTGCTGGCGGAGGCGTCCATGAGCTATCTGGGCGTGGGGGTCAAGCCCCCGGACGCCAGCCTGGGCCGGATGCTGAACGAGGCCCAGGGGTATCTCATGTCCGCGCCCTGGTATGCCATCAGCGCCGGGGCGGCCATCATCCTGCTGGTGCTGGGCTTCGGCCTTTTGAGCGAGGGGCTGGGAGGGGACGGACATGCTTCTTAACATCCGGGACCTGCACGTGACGTTCCTCTCCACCGGGAAGGAGGCCGTCCGGGGCGTGGATCTGGCCATCGAGCCCGGCCAGCGGCTGGGTCTCGTGGGGGAGTCCGGCTCCGGCAAGACCGTCACCGCCATGGCCCTGTCCGGCCTCATCGAGCGGTGGAACGTGAATATGACCGGTCAGGTCCTCTTTGAGGACCGGGATCTTCTGGCCTGCTCCCGGGAGGAGCTGCGCCGCGTCCAGGGCAAGGACATCGGCGTGGTGTTCCAGGAACCCATGACCAGCCTCAACCCTCTCATGAAGGTGGGCCGGCAGGTGGAGGAGGTGCTGCGCATCCACACCGACCTTCCCGCCGCCGAGATCCGGCGCATGGCCCTTCAGGCCATGGAGCAGGTGGGCCTGCCAGACCCGGAGCGGACATACGAGAAGTACCCCCATCAGCTCTCCGGCGGCCAGCGGCAGCGGGCCGTCATCGCCTCCGCCATGGTGATACACCCGAAGCTCCTCATCTGCGACGAGCCCACCACGGCGCTGGACGTGACCGTCCAGGCCCAGATATTGGCCCTGCTGCGGGATGTGAGCGACCGGTTCGGCGTGGCCATACTGCTCATCAGCCATGACCTGTCCGTGGTGCGGCGGCTGTGCGATCAGGTGGCGGTCATGTATCAGGGCCGGATCGTGGAGCGGGGAGAAACGGACGCCATTTTCCGCGCGCCCCAGGACGAGTACACCCGGCGGCTCATCGCCGCCATACCGAAAAAGAGGAAGCACCATGACTGAGACGCCCGCCACAACTGAACAGCGGGTCCTGGAGGTGGAGCACCTCACCGTCCGGTATTCCGACGCCACGGTATTCGGCCGCCGGAGCGGGTATGAGGCGGTCCACGATGTCGGTCTTTATGTAAACCAAGGAGAGATCGTGGGCCTGGTGGGGGAGTCCGGCTGCGGCAAGTCCACCCTGTCCAAGGCCATATTGGGCATGCTGCCCCACCACGAGATCACCGGCCAGATACGCCACTACACGAAGCGGCCCCAAATGGTGTTTCAGGACCCCTTCTCCAGCCTGAACCCGGCAAGGAGCATCGGCTGGATATTGGAGGAGCCCCTGCGCATCTTCGGTAAGTACGACGCACCCGAGCGGAAGCGGCGGGTGCTGGACATGATGGAGCGGGTGGGGCTGGATAAAGATTATGTAAACAACAAACCCCGGGAGCTGTCCGGCGGCCAGCGGCAGCGGGTGTCCATCGCCCTGGCGCTGATACAGCGGCCCCGGTTCATCATCGCGGACGAGCCGGTGTCGGCGCTGGACGTGACCATCCAGGCCCAGATCCTGGATCTTCTGTGGGACCTGCGGCGGGAGCTGGACTTAAGCTACTTGTTTATCAGCCACGACCTGAACGTGGTCTACTCCATATGCGATAGGGTCATGGTCATGCAGGCGGGGCAGATCATCGAATCCGGCACGGTGGATGAGGTATACGACCACCCACAGCACGAGTATACGAAAAAACTCTTACAGGCGGTAAGAACATGAGGTACGAAAAAGTAGTGGCCGGACGTTTCATCGCCCGGCCCAATCGATTTATCGCCCATGTGGAGTTAGAAGGACACATTGAAACGGTCCATGTGAAGAACACGGGCCGGTGCCGGGAATTGCTGGTCCCCGGGGCAGAGGTGTATCTGGCGGAAGGGGCCAATCCCGCCCGGAAGACCCGGTACGACCTGGTGGCGGTACAGAAGGGTAAAAAGCTCATCAATATGGACAGTCAGGCCCCCAACGCCGCGGCGCTGGAGTGGCTGCGGGCGGGGAACCTGTTCCCAGCTGGTACAGAGATACGGCCGGAGTATACATATGGGGACAGCCGGTTCGATATCTCTGCGTTTACACCGGACTTGGCGCTTCTGGAAGTCAAAGGTGTGACCCTCGTCGAAACACGCTCCGCAGGTCTCTCTCCGGCGCAAGCGCCGGAGTTCGAGTGCTCTGCGGTTTCTCCTCTCCCCACGCGACCCGCTTTGCTGGGCTCGCGCGGGGACCCCATAGGGGACGAGGTGGCCCTGTTCCCGGACGCGCCCACCGTAAGGGGGGCGAAGCACCTGCGGGAGCTGGTGGCGTTCCCAGGCGAGGCGTATGTACTTTTCGTCATCCAGATGGAGGGTGTGAAGTATTTTGCCCCCAACGAGGAGATGGATCCAGCCTTCGCCGCCGCCCTGCGGGCGGCCTATGAGGCGGGGGTGCATATCCTGGCCTATGATTGCAAGGTGAGACCGGAGAGCATGGTACTGAATCAGGCGGTGGAAGTTAGGTTGTAAAAGACGACAATCCCTCAGTCATGCTGCGCATGACAGCTCCCTTTACACAAGGGAGCCTCCAAGCAGAAAGCCTCCCCTTTTAAGGAGAGGCCCATTCATTTTATTATCTCTTTTTCTCCCCTCGCAGGAAGAGGGAGACCAGCAGACCAAAAGAGGCAAGGGCGAAGAGGGCGATGTAGAGCCGGGCACGCTCGCCGCCGCCCAGCAGCCTGCCGACGGGACCTGTCAGGGCCGCGGCTAAATAGAGAGCTGGAAAGAGGGCCTGCCCGGCGGAGAAATACTGCCGCCGGCCGAAGATCTGGGCCATGGCGCAGGGGAGCGTCACCGGGGCGCCGCCCAAGAGAAGAGCAGCGCTCAAGGCCAGGCATATGCCCTCCCGGACGCCCAACTCCTTGGGGAAGGCCCACAGCAGCGCCACGGCGGCCATCTCTCCCAGAGCCAGCAGCCGCACGGCGTTCATGGCTCCCAGCCAGTCCCCCAGCCAGCCGAAGGCATAGCCCATGGGGATGGCCAGGATGGCACCCAGAGCCAGCCAGGGCCCCGCCTGGATCACCAGGGCGTCGCCGCCCCCGTGCCGCGCCATGAGCCGTGGGGCCAGAAAGCCGGTCCACCCGGCGGCGGCCGCCGCCAGCGCGCCCAGGCACAGGAGAGCCAGCAGGAGCTTTCCGCGGGAAAGAGGGGCGGGCTCCTCCGTCTCTTCTTCGGGGGGATAGCCCGAGCCATCGGGGTAGAGACCGGTGTCCTCCGGCGCGTCCCGCAAAAGGGCACAGGCCAGCACCGCTATGACGCCCAGGGCCACAGCCGCCCCCGCCACCAGGGGCGCGATCCGGCCGCCCAGGGGCCCCGCGGCCAGCTGGGCCACGGCGCTGCCGCCGATGGCGGAGTAGAGGACGCTGCCCAGCACGGCCAGGCCCAGCACCCGTCCCCGGAGACGGACGAACCAGCACATGACGAGCCCTGTCGCCGAGATGCGCAGAAACGCCGCGGCCGCGGGCAGAAAGCATTGACCGAAAAAGTAGAACAAATAGGCGCCGCGGCCCGCCGCGATCACGCACAGGCACCCCATCGCTCCCAGAGCGGCCCCCACGGCGAGACCCGCCCGGGGTCCGGAGCGGGCCAGCATCAGCGCGCACAAAAGCGCGCCGGCCACTGCTGACCAGCGGCCCGCCGTCACGGGAATGCCCAGAGCCCGCTCCGACCAGTCCGACCCGGGCGCGGCAAAGGCGGGGAGCAGCTCCCGGCAGGCGCTGTCCAGGGCAGCGGCCAGGAACATGGCCAGGAACCCTGTCACAAGCATGGCCAGGGCGTATAAGGTGAATTTCTTGCTGTGGAGCATGGCGTGTCTCCTAAAGCGCGGATGCGCATGTATATGGTATCACGGGGCGGTCGCGAAAGAGGGGGCATTTTGTCGGATGGGCCAGAATAGAAATCCCCGCCCTCCGGCGGGGATGTATGTTATCAGGCTTCGGCGGGGGGCCGCACGTCCAGGGAGAACACCGCGGGGCCGTCGCAGGAGACCGGCCGGCGGTATGTGTCGAAAAAGACGTCCAGCGCCTGCTGGATGGTCTCCAGGGAGAACTCCTCCTCAAAGGTGTCCTCCAAAAGACGGGCCTGGGTCCACTTTGGCAGGTCGTAGACCAGGGAGAAGTGGAGAAGGAAGTCGTAAAGCGCCCAGGGCTTGGCGTTGTCGTCCAGACAGATGGAGCGGATGGGCACCGAGAGGGCCGTATCTCCGCAGGTGTTGGCATACCAGCGCATGACCAGCCGCGCCACGCTCCGGGGCACTGTGGCGTTCAGGTCGTAGTGCTGGGGCGTCACACCCTCCAGTACCCGGGTGGTCAGGTCCGTGCTGTCCACGATAAGGCCGTTCTGGCCGCCCACGGTGACGCCCAGAGCCGCGGCGATGCGGTTGGCCCGGTTGCCGTCGGCGGTGACGTGGATGTTCTTGCGGGAGAGCTTCAGCTTATCCACCGCCTGGACGCAGGAGGCCAGCGCCAGCAGGGAGGAGGCGGTCCGGTCGATGTTCACGGTGAGCTGGGTGGTGCCCAGGGCCATCATCCGCCGGGCCAGGCCGTCCGCCTGGAGCTTCAGCACCCGGGGCAGTTCCTCCGGGAGGGGGGTCCAGGGGGTGTGGGGCTGGTCGGAGACGATGTCCTCCACGGGAGCAGACTTCTCCCGGCTGGGGATAGACACCCGGGCCGACACGTATCCGTCGGCGTTCTGGAGGATGGTACCGTTCTGGGCGATGATGCACTGGCCGGTGTACAGGACGCCGCCGTCGCCGCCCATGGGGCAGGCCATGACCACCACGGCCATGTTCTCGTGGCTGGCCAGGCCCGCCAGATTGACGTTGGCGTGGTGGGAAGAGACGGAGGCGGGGGTGCTGGCCGAGCAGCAGAGGATATCCATGCCCTCGTGGTGGTGCAGCAGCTCCCCCCGGGGCAGGCTCTCATGGGTGATGGGGTAGACCTTCATCTTCCCGGCCAGTTCGGTGATGGCCTCCCGGTCCAGGTCCTCGGGAAAGCCCGAGGGCAGCACCAGTATAGAGGCCCCCTCCTCCTGGGCGCGGGTGACGGCGGCCCGGATGTTGGCCATGTTCCGTCCCGGCTGGCCGGGCAGAAGCTCCGGCGCGGCGGCGGCGATGGTGATCTTCACGGCGTTTTGCCCCTTTCAAAGGTGATGAGGTCCTCCGGGAAGTAGTGGAGGATGGCGGACCGGGCGGCGGCCAGGTTGCCGTCCACCGTCACGGTGACGGTGTCGCCGGTGACTTCGGCGGTCATGGCGTACTGGGGGAGCGCGGGAAACACCTGTTCCTCCAGGACCCAGACGAGCTGGGTCAGGTCATTCTCATAGCTGGCCCGCTCCGGGGGCGTGTACCCCGGGATGGGGTCCCGGCCGGCGGTGAGGCATATGGCGGTCACCAGTACGGCCAGGATCAGAAACAGGGCGCAGCCCAGCGGGCGGATGCTCTTGACAAAGGACTGGCCCGCGGTGAGCTTTTCCTCAGCGGGCCTTTGTTCCTCGTTCACGATATCAGTACTTGATGCGCTGGGCGATGTAGTCCGCTACCTCGCTCATGGGGATGCGCACCTGCTCCATGGAGTCCCGCTCCCGGACGGTGACGCAGTGGTCGGCCGCGATCTCCCCGTCGCCCACGGTCTGGAAGTCCAATGTCACGCAGAAGGGCGTGCCCACCTCGTCCTGACGGCGGTAGCGCTTGCCGATGGAACCGGTCTCGTCGTAATCGCAGGAGAACTCCTTGGAAAGCTGGGCGTACAGCTCCTTGGCGGGGCCGGAGAGGACGTCCTTCTTGCTGAGGGGCAGCACCGCGCACTTGTAGGGCGCCAGCTGGGGATGGAGGTGCAGCACTGTGCGCACGTCGGGCTTGCCGTTTTTATCCGTGCCCACCTGCTCCTCGTCGTAGGCGTCGATGAGGAAGGCCAGCATGACCCGGTCCGCGCCCAGGGAGGGCTCGATGACGTAGGGGATGAAGCCCTCGGCCATGCCCTCTTCCTTGTACTCCATCTTCTCGCCGGAGAAGGTCT
>CANRNF010000043.1 GCA_947631865.1 uncultured Oscillospiraceae bacterium
GGTACGGACCTCGCCGTCAGCGTCTGGAAGGAGAACGGCAGGGCCTATACCGCCGTCCAGGACGTGGGGCCCACCATTCCTGAGGAGGAGCTGGCCCTCATATTCGATAGATTCCACAAGGCCGACCGCTCCCGCAGCAAGGACCGGGAGGGCGTGGGCCTGGGATTATATATGGTACGGCAGATCCTGTCCGCCCACGGCCAGGACATATTCGTCACCAGCAAGGACAACGTGACCGTGTTCACGTTCACCCTGGCCCTGGCCGAGGGAGGCCGGGCCGGCAAGGAAGAAAACACCGACCCGGCGGGGAGCGCCCGCCGGTCCCGATAAGGAGGAGCCAAAATGCCCTATAGCAGCTACCCCAGCCCCCAGGAGCGGAGCGACTGGTACCGCCCCAACGCCCCGGTGGTCCGTCCGGCCGCCCCGGTCCAGGACAGCCGCCGGGCCGCCCGCCGCCGCTGGACGAAGGTCATCACCCTCAGCGTGTGCGCGGTGCTGGTGTGCGCGGCGACGGCTCTCGCGGTGTGGCGCAGCGGCATTCTGGACCTGCTCCACCCTCAGACCTATGCGGAGAGCTTCGGCTTTGACGGGGGAGAGACGTTCGATTTCGATTTTGGCAGCGGCTCCGATACGGAGAACTTTGAGGATTTCCGGGACTACTTTGACAATTATTACACCACCTCCGACGAGATCGCCATGCCCACCGCTCCCACGGGCACCGGGAAGACCCTGGACCTGCACGCCCGGAAAGGGGAGGACCTGACCCTTCAGGAGATATACGAGCAGGTGTGCCCCGCCGTGGTGGGCATCACCACCTACGTGGACGGCCTGGAGTACAGCTGGGGCTCCGGGGTGGTGTTTTCCCCGGACGGGTACATCATCACCAACACCCACATCCTCCAGGGCTGCGACGGGGCCAAGGTGACCTTCTCCGACGGCGGGGAATATGAGGCGAAGCTGGTGGGCGCGGACACGGCCAGCGACATCGCCGTCATCATCGTGGAGGCGAAGGAGGACCTGCCCTATGCCCGGTTCGGGCGCTCCGCGTCCCTGCGGGTGGGGGACGTGGTGGTGGCCATCGGCAACCCCCTGAGCCCGAACTACGCCGGCACCATGACGGACGGCATCATCTCCGCCATCAACCGAAACGTGGTCTACCAGGGCCACTCTATGACCCTCCTGCAGACCAACGCCGCCCTGAACGAGGGCAACTCCGGCGGGCCCCTCATCAACGGGGAGGGCCAGATCATCGGCATCACCAACATGAAGATCATGACATCCTATATCGCCACTGTGGAGGGCATCGGTTTTGCCATCCCCTCCGCCGTGGTCAAGGAGATCGCCGACCAGCTCATCGATAAGGGCTATGTGCCCGGCGAGCCCACCATCGGCATCGTAGCCGGGGTCGTGGGCCGGGAGGCCATGGACCGCTACGACCTGCCCGACGGCATCTATGTGACCGAGGTGAACGAGGGCTCCGACGCCAAGGCCAAGGGCCTGCTGGCCGGGGACGTGATCACCGCCGTGAACGGTACCCCCGTGAACACGGTGGCGGACGTGAACCTCATCAAGGAAGGCATGGCCGTGGGCGACAGCCTCACCCTCACCGTCTACCGGGACGGGGAGTCCTTTGAGATGGAGATCAAGCTGGTGGACAAGGGCGCCATAAGTTAAGTAATGTGGTGGATATGGCCCCCTCAGACGAGGAGGCTGTCGAGCGTTAGCGAGACTGGGGGAGGGAAGACCCATGAAAAGCTGGTGGTCATCTTTTCTCTACCTCCGTCACGGCTGTCGCCGTGCCATCTCCCTCGTCAGAGGGAGGCGTCCAATATGATAGAGCGCGTTTTGCAACGCGCTCTTTTTCGCTCTACTGGATGTGTTCTTCCACGAAGTCGTCCCGGACGCGCATGCCCATATCCTCCCGTGTGCCGGTGGGATACTTGGCGATGCCGGTGCTGTCGTACTTGCTCACCAGCCGGCTCTCCGGGTCGAGCCGGGGGTTCGCCCCTGTCACGTCAGGGCCGTTCCTCTAATTCTGGGAATTGCTGTTGGAGCGGTCGTTCTGGCAGGACTTATTGTTCTTGTTGGACTGGTTATTCTGGTTCTGATCGCTGCTCTGGTTATTGTTCTTGTTCTTCTGGCTGTTGTTCTTGGACATGAATTATCACCTCGCGGCTAGTATGGCCGCCCGGGCGGCTGGTTATGCGCAGAGGCTGGGAAAAAATACCGCGGCCGCGATTTTGGGGAGCGGGATGAAAAAATTGGCCGGACAGGGAGGATTTCCCTTGACAATCCATGCCGATTGACGTTTAATAATATATGTATTTTCATAATGGCGGAGGATGGGCTTTGCCCACGGGCCGCACTTACAAAAGTCAAAAAAATACCGTCAGGTATAATAAGGAGGAAATCCCCGCATGAAGTATGTGTATCTCTTCTCGGAAGGCAACGCCAATATGCGTGAGCTTCTGGGCGGCAAGGGCGCCAACCTGGCCGAGATGACCAACATCGGCATGCCCGTGCCCCAGGGCTTCACCATCACCACCGAGGCCTGCACCCGTTACTATGACGACGGCAAGCAGATCGGTGAGGATATCCAGAAGCAGATCATGGAGTATGTGGCCAAGCTGGAGGAGATCACCGGCAAGAAGTTCGGCGACGCCGAGAACCCCCTGCTGGTCTCCGTCCGTTCCGGCGCCCGGGCCTCCATGCCCGGCATGATGGACACCATCCTGAACCTGGGCCTCAACGAGACCGTGGTGGACGTGCTGAGCCGCAAGTCCGGCAACCCCCGCTGGGCGTGGGACTGCTATCGCCGCTTCATCCAGATGTATTCCGACGTGGTCATGGAGGTCGGCAAGAAGTACTTCGAGCAGCTCATCGACAAGATGAAGGAAGAGCGCGGCGTCACCCAGGACGTGGAGCTGACCGCTGACGACCTGAAGGAGCTGGCCGAGCAGTTCAAGGCCGAGTACAAGGACAAGGTCGGCACCGAGTTCCCCACCGATCCCGTGGATCAGCTGATGGGCGCCATCAAGGCCGTGTTCCGCTCCTGGGACAACCCCCGCGCCAACGTCTATCGCCGCGACAACGACATCCCCTACTCCTGGGGCACCGCCGTCAACGTCCAGTCCATGGCCTTCGGCAACATGGGCGACGACTGCGGCACCGGCGTGGCGTTCACCCGTGACCCCGCCACCGGCGAGAAGCACCTGATGGGCGAGTTCCTTACCAACGCCCAGGGCGAGGACGTGGTGGCCGGCGTGCGCACCCCCATGCCCATCAGCCAGATGGCCGAGAAGTTCCCCGAGGCGTTCGCCCAGTTCCAGAAGGTCTGCGCCACCCTGGAGGACCACTATCACGACATGCAGGACATGGAGTTCACCGTCGAGCACGGCAAGCTCTATATGCTCCAGACCCGTAACGGCAAGCGCACCCCCGCCGCCGCCCTGAAGATCGCCTGCGATCTGGTGGACGAGGGCCGCATCGACGAGAAGCAGGCCGTGGCCATGATCGAGCCCCGGTCTCTTGACACCATGCTCCATCCCCAGTTCGACGCCGAGGCCCTGAAGAAGGCCCCCGTGCTGGCCACCGCTCTGGCCGCCTCTCCCGGCGCCGCCTCCGGCAAGATCGTCTTCTCCGCTGAGGAGGCCAAGGAGTGGGCTTCCCGCAAGGAGAAGGTCGTCCTAGTCCGCCTGGAGACCTCCCCCGAGGACATCGAGGGCATGAAGGCCGCCCAGGGCATCCTGACCGTCCGCGGCGGCATGACCTCCCACGCGGCCGTCGTGGCCCGCGGCATGGGCAAGTGCTGCGTCTCCGGCTGCGGCGCTATCAAGATGGACGAGGAGAACAAGAAGTTCGAGCTGAACGGCAAGACCTTCCATGAGGGCGACTGGATCAGCCTGGACGGCTCCACCGGTAAGATCTATGACGGCCCCGTCGACACCATGCCCGCCTCCATCAGCGGCGAGTTCGCCCGCGTCATGGGCTGGGCCGACAAATATCGCCGGCTGGGCGTGCGCACCAACGCCGATACGCCTCACGACGCCGCTCAGGCGGTGAAGTTCGGCGCCCAGGGCATCGGCCTGTGCCGCACCGAGCACATGTTCTTCAACGAGGACCGTATCCCCGCCATCCGCGAGATGATCTGCTCCGACACCGTGGAGCAGCGGGAGAAGGCCCTGGCCAAGCTGGAGCCCATGCAGCAGTCCGACTTCGAGGGCATGTACGAGGCCCTGGAGGGCCGGCCCATGACCGTCCGCTTCCTGGATCCCCCTCTGCACGAGTTCGTGCCCACCGAGGAGGCCGACATCGAGAAGCTGGCCCAGGATATGGGCAAGAGCGTGGCCGACATCAAGGCCATCATCGCCGGCCTGCATGAGTTCAACCCCATGATGGGCCACCGTGGCTGCCGTCTGGCTGTCACCTATCCCGAGATCGCCGTGATGCAGACCCGCGCCGTCATCAAGGCCGCCCTGAACGTCCAGGCCAAGCACCCCGACTGGAACGTGGTCCCCGAGATCATGATCCCGCTGGTGGGCGAGGTCAAGGAGCTGAAGTACGTCAAGAACGTGGTCGTGGAGACCGCCGACAAGCTGATCAAGGACGCCGGCTCCAACATGAAGTACCTGGTGGGCACCATGATCGAGATCCCGCGCGCCGCTCTGACCGCGGACGACATCGCCAAGGAAGCCGCCTTCTTCTCCTTCGGCACCAACGACCTGACCCAGATGACCTTCGGCTTCTCCCGTGACGACGCCGGCAAGTTCCTGGGCGCCTACTACGACAAGAAGATCTACGAGAACGACCCGTTCGCCAAGCTGGACCAGACCGGCGTGGGCAAGCTGGTGGATATGGCCTGCAAGCTGGGCCGCTCCGTCAACCCCGACCTGCACCTGGGCATCTGCGGCGAGCACGGCGGCGACCCCTCCTCCGTGGAGTTCTGCCATAAGGTGGGCCTGGACTACGTGTCCTGCTCCCCCTTCCGTGTTCCCATCGCCCGCCTGGCCGCTGCACAGGCCGCGATCAAAAACGGCTGATAACGCCAAGCAAACAGCTAAAACAAGTCCCCGGCCAGCGCAAGCTGGCCGGGGATCTTGCGTCATTATCTCCCTTGCCGTGACCCGCCCGGTGTGATACAATGTCCTGGCAGAAAGAGAGATGGTATTTGTGACCGGACTGGGGACGGTCCTCAACGCCGCCGGGATCGTCCTGGGCGGACTGCTGGGGATGGCGTTCGGAAAATTCCTGTCAGAGCGGGTCCAGCAGACTTTGAACATGGCATGCGGTGTGAGCGTGCTGTTTCTTGGTATCGCCGGGGCCATGGAGGGGATGCTGTCTATCCATGACGGGGCCCTGGCCAGCGGCGGGACCATGATGATCGTGGGCAGTCTGGCCCTGGGCGGCCTGGTGGGCGAGCTCATCGACCTGGAGCGCCTGTTTGAACGCTTCGGCCAGTGGCTGAAGGTCAAGACCGGCAACGCCAAAGAGCAGCGGTTCGTGGAGGGGTTCGTCACCGCGTCCCTGACCGTGTGCGTAGGGGCCATGGCCATCGTGGGCGCCATCGAGGACGGCATGTTCGGGGACTGGTCCATCCTGGCCGCCAAGGCGGTGCTGGACCTGATCATCGTGTTGGTGATGACCTGCTCGCTGGGGAAGGGATGCATTTTCTCCGCTGTCCCTGTGGCGCTGTGGCAGGGGGCGGTGACAGCCCTGGCCCGGTTCATCCGGCCTGTCATGACCGACGCGGCGCTGGCCAACCTCTCCACGGTGGGATCTATCCTCATCTTCTGCGTGGGCCTCAACCTGGTGTGGGGGAAGAAGGTACGGGTGGCGAACCTGCTGCCCGCCGTGGTGTTCGCGGTGGTATTCGCGTTCCTGCCTCTGTGAGATAAGGGGAGAGCGGTCATACACAGATGTCCCTCGGAAAATGGGTCGGATGTAAACGTGCACACGAAGACGTCAAGTATAAATCGCGGGAGGATCAAAATGAGCTATCTGGATAAAGCGATCAAGGATGGATACGCATACATTTCCGGCGAGGATAACCGAAAAAAGATCACCTATGTTACTTCTGACAATCATGTTGAGAATTACAACGATCCCGAGGAAGAGGTCCGCGCTGAATTTTGGGCGGAGCTGATATACGTATATGATTATCCCGTGTCACGGATAAAGATAGAGGTGACGGTCCCGGATAGAGTGCCCACAGACAGGGCGGACATCGTCATCTTTGAGGATGATGACTGCAAAAGGCCTTACGCGGTCGTGGAGTGCAAAAAAGACGGCGTTACAGACGCTGAATTTTTGCAGGCGATCGAACAGGGCGTTGGCAACGCCACCTGGGTCAAGCTGCGGGCCAGCTATGTCGTGATCGTAGCCGGTGCGACAAGGCGCGTGCTGGACTTTACAGACGATGAGACCGGCATCCTTGAGCGTGAGAACAATATCATCGCCGACCTGCCGAAAAACTATGGAAAACCGCAGGAATTCAGATTTTACAAGGGCGGATGGTACACAGATGACGACGGCGACAAAAAGCCGGCGATGGATATTCAGCCCGTGGCACGGGAAGAACTGATCCTCGCGATAAAAAAATGCCACAACACCCTGTGGGGCGGCGGAAGGCTGTCGCCACCGACGGCCTTTGGGGAGCTCTGCAAGATCATATTCGTCAAGATCAGAGACGAGCAGGCGGCGCGCAAGGCGGGCGAGCCGTATCAGTTCCAGATAAAGACCCATGAGCCATCTTCCAAGCTGGCGCAGCGTATCAACGCGCTCTATGACAAGCAGAAAGAAAAAGACCCGGAGGTATTCACGGAGTCCATCAAGGTGGATGACCGCGTGCTTCGGACGGTCGTCTCCCATCTGGAAGCCATCAACCTGCATAAAACAGACCTCGACGTAAAGGGCGTGGCCTTTGAGCAGTTCATGGACGGCTTTTTCAAGGGGGATTTCGGGCAGTATTTTACGCCCCGGCCCATCATCGAGTTCGCAGTCAAAATGATGAAGCCGGAAAATGATTGGAATGTGCTGGACCCCGCCTGTGGCTCCGGCGGATTTTTGCTGCACGCGCTGGACTATATGCGAAAACAAGCGGGGGAGTATTACGATAAAGACACCCAGCCGGTAGAGTATTTTAACTACTGGCACGACTTTGCCGCAAAGCACCTCTACGGCATCGAGATCAACGACGAGATCGCCCGCGTGGCGAAGATGAATATGATCGTCCATGATGACGGCCATACCAATGTCATCAGCGCGGATGCGCTGGACAGCATCGACAAGCTGCATGACCGCAACCGGGGATTTGCAAAGGATCGTTTTGATCTGATCCTCACGAATCCACCCTTCGGTTCCATGATCAAGAAAGCGGAAAAACCGTATCTCGCGGGCTATGAGCTTGGCAATACGTACGATGGGAATGGCAAGGCAAAGCCCCGCGGCAATCAGAGCTCGGAGGTCCTATTCATCGAGCGGATATGGGAGTTTTTGAAGCCGGGCTCCGGCAAGGCGGCCATCATCCTGCCGGATGGCGTTCTGACGAACAGCTCCTCCCAGTATGTCAGGGATTTCATCATGGAAAGATTCCAGCTTCTGGCGGTAGTGAGCCTGCCCCAGGCTGCCTTTACGCATTTTGGCGCCGGCGTCAAGGCGTCGGTCATCTTCGCGCGTAAGCGCGGGGCCGGCGAAAAGCCCAGTGATGACGAGGCCATCTTCATGGCCGCGCCGGAGCTGATCGGGTACGATGCCACCGGCAGAAAAACGGGGTCGCAGCTCGATGAGATCGTCAGGCAATATGAACTGTTTCAGAAGGATCCAAGCCCTTTTTTCGTATGACCCCCGACGCAAATGGCCTGCTGGTCTTTGCCGTCAGACGGGGGAACATAGAGAACAGACTGGATGTCAATTATAACGCGCCCAAGTATACGTCGCTGATCACAAAACTGAGGGAGAGATTCGGAGACGAGTTAACTGTTATTGGAGAGGTCGCAGATGTTATTTGCGGGCCATTCGGCAGCGCGATCAAGAACTCAGATTATCGCGATGAGGGCATCCCGCTGGTCCGCATCACGAACATATCAAAAACAGGTTACATGGACTATTCAGACCTGGTATATATATCTGAAGAGCTTGGCGCAAGCTTGTCCAGGACACAGGTGACCGCTGGCGATATCGTGATCTCGCAGCGAGGATCGCTGGGCCAATGCGCCATTGTAGATGACGGATTTAAGAAGCTGAATATATCCGCGAATATAATAGCGATAAAAAATATTAAGGGACTGTCCGCAGAGTTTATTCATGACTATTTGTTGTCGGCAGTTGGACAAACGCTCCTGGAAAGGAGTGTGAGCGGCCAGGTCCAACAGAAGATCACGACGCAGGATGTCGCCGGGATACCGATCCCGTTACACTGTGATGAGGATAAACTATCCGATCTTATGTATAATTCCTATGTTAATTATACAAAGATGCTGCAAATAGCTGAAAGCATATCCAGTGAGGCAAATACACTTGTATTGTCAAAGCTTAATATTGTAGCAAGCGGCCATTCAAGCAGTTTATGCACAGGGATCCGTTTTAAAGAACTGAAACAAAATGCAGTATTCAGTGTTGAGTATTATCATCCGGAAAGATTGAACATGATCCGTTCGCTGGAGACATGTCTGGGGATAGAAGTGGTAAAGCTATCCGACGTTGTGAGCTTTAATCGGGATACGGTCCATACAAACGATAGCGACGAAGTGTACCTGGGCCTTTCGGGAGTCGAAAGTCACACTGGTGAATTGAGCGGGACATATGAGGCCGTGAGCGGCCAGGCCTTCATTTATCGGGCAGGGGATATCCTATACAGCCGCTTAAGGCCATACCTGAACAAAGTTTATCTCGCCGATAAAAGCGGTATCTGCTCCACCGAGTTTGTCGTCATGAGGGTGATCGATCGGGAGAGAGTTCTGCCGGAATATCTGGAAGCGGTCATGCGCTCTGATCTGGTCGTTGCCCAGACGAAACACATGATGACAGGCAACACGCTCCCCAGAGTATCGGCCGACGACGTGAGGGGCCTGATCATCCCAATCCCCGGGCGGGATATCCAGCGGCAGATCGCGGATGAGGTCAGGCGTAGGCGCGACAGCGCCAGAAGGCTCAGGCAGGAGGCGGAAACGATGTGGCAGGAGACCAAAGAACAGTTTGAGCGTATGCTGTTTGAGCGGTGAGCCGTGGACAGTGCTCCGCCGGAGCACAAGTGGCGAACAGATATAGATATAGAAGGAGAGGCCGCAGATGGTTAAGCTGAGCGGGATATTGGGCTATTCGATGGGAGGCTTTTTGTGCCTGCGGGGGTTCGCCTCGTATAAGATGCTGTGCGGGATATCTGAGCCCAGTCCTCAGGTGCAGCGCGATCTCATCGAGAGCCATAAAGAAGAGCTGGCAAGATTTCTGGAGGACGGCGAATACAGGTTTTTCCCGGAGATCGTTTTGTCCCTCAGCCTGACCGATGGTACCCACGATCTTGACCTTGTTCAGCAGTTTCACGATATCCTTCATTCCGGCGGGACATGGAACAGACGCCTGGGAAAGTACGAGTTTCATATCTCCCAGAATACGACAAAGAACCAGGCGGGGAGATATTCCCCCGCTTCGGGCATCGACAGGATCAATCTCGCTCACATCACATTCGACGAGTCGGAGTGTAAGCTGACGCGTATCGACGGAAATCACAGGCTGAGCGCGGCGGATGGCGTGGAGGGCGATTTTCTTACGCCGTACTGTCTGATCCTGTTCCGGTATCCAAAGGAGAATGACCAGTATTCACGGGCGATATTTCATAATATCAACGCCAAGCAGAGACCGCTGAAGCTGGAGGAGAATCTGCGTGTCATACTTGACAGCCCGGAGACGTTCAGCGATGATAAACTGAAAACGGATAACTCCTTTGGATGGAAATATTACTTAGCCAGAAAAGTATTTCAAAAACTTGACCTGAGAAACTATCCTTTCATCTATTCCCTGATCCGGGGAGTGGAATGTACATATCTGCTGGAGGAGTTCGGTGAATTGCTGCACTGCGGCAGGCTGGAAGAGGCGGAGGAGTCGGCAGAGCTGTTCCTGGCTGAGCTGCCGGATATCGAGTCTGCGCTGCGGGAGGCCCAGTTGAGGAGCGTTCCGGAGAATATAGCGGTCGCCGGCGCTGTTTCATATTACAAATTGACCGATCCGCAAAAGTATGTTCAGTTTATTTATTGGATAAAGAAAAACTGCATCGCGGAAGCGCCCAATATACATATGGGTGACCTGATTTGTATTTTTGATAAGTTCTATGAAAGCATGCCCAAGAAAGTGTTCCTGTCGATGCAGTTCAGCGATGATATGAGAGACACTGCTCAGACGGTCAAGGATGTGTGTGATATCATACGGCGAGACAATGGGATCTCGATCGACGTGATAAAGGTCGATGAGCACACGGACGGTTATTCCGGCGATATATATCAGCGTATAGTTGAAGGGATCAAGGGCTCGGCGCTGGTGATCGCGGATCTGACGAACGGCAACAGGAACGTGCACCACGAGATCGGCTATGCGCAGGGGTTCGGAAAGAATATACTGCTTCTGTACCGGACGAGGGATGGCGTCGACGCCAAAAAAGAGATAGGCTCGAATATTTCGATGTACGATCAGATCAGATACAGAGACCAAACGGAACTGCGGAAAAAGCTGTTGGTAAAGCTCCAGCAATTCTTCGATATTTTGTAATTAATGTTCTGACGCAGCGGATCATAGATCGAAATGATGCTCAACAGCAAAACGCCCCGCCGAAAGGCGGGGCGTTGGTGCGTTTGGAAGGGAGCTCTTACTTGTTGAGAGCCTGGGCGGTGGCCACGGCCACGGCCACGGTGGCGCCCACCATGGGGTTGTTGCCCATGCCCAGGAAGCCCATCATCTCCACGTGCGCGGGCACGGAGGAGGAGCCGGCGAACTGGGCGTCGGAGTGCATGCGGCCCATGGTGTCGGTCATGCCATAGCTGGCGGGGCCGGCGGCCATGTTGTCCGGGTGCAGCGTGCGGCCGGTGCCGCCGCCGGAGGCCACGGAGAAGTACTTCTTGCCCTGCTCGATGCATTCCTTCTTGTAGGTGCCGGCCACAGGGTGCTGGAAGCGGGTGGGGTTGGTGGAGTTGCCGGTGATGGACACGTCCACGCCCTCCATGTGCATGATGGCCACGCCCTCGCGGACGTCGTCGCCGCCGTAGCAGCGGACGTTGGCGCGCTCGCCGTCGGAGTACTTGATCTCCTTGACCACGGCGACCTTGCCGGTGGCGTAGTCGAACTGGGTCTGGACGTAGGTGAAGCCGTTGATGCGGCTGATGATCTGGGCGGCGTCCTTGCCCAGGCCGTTCAGGATGACGCGCAGGGGGGTCTTTCGGGCCTTGTTGGCGTTGCGGACGATGCCGATGGCGCCCTCGGCGGCGGCGAAGGACTCGTGGCCGGCCAGGAAGGCGAAGCACTTGGAGTCGTCGCTCAGCAGCATGGCGCCCAGGTTGCCGTGGCCCAGACCGACCTTCCGGTCGTCGGCCACAGAGCCGTCGATGCAGAAGGCCTGCAGGCCCTCGCCAATGGCCTTGGAGGCCTCGGCGGCGGTCTTCACGCCCTTCTTCACGGCGATGGCCGCGCCCATGCAGTAGGCCCAGCAGGCGTTCTCAAAGCAGATGGGCTGGATGCCCTTCACGATCTCGTAGGGGTCGAAGCCCAGGTCCTGGCAGATGGTGCGGCACTCCTCAATGGAGCCGATGCCGTACTGAGCGAGGACACCGTTGATCTTGTCGATGCGTCTTTCGTAGCTTTCAAACAGAGCCATTTTCTATGTCCTCCTCTCTCTTATTCCTGACGGGGGTCGATGTAGCGGACCGCGGCGTCGAACTGGCCGTAATGGCCCTTTGCCTTCTCCAGAGCGGTGTTGGCGTCGTCGCCCTTCTTGATGAAGTCCATCATCTTGCCCAGGTTCACGAACTCATAGCCGATGATCTCGTCGGCGTCGTTCAGCGCCATGCGGGTGCAGTAGCCCTCGGCCATCTCCAGATAACGGGGGCCCTTGGCGGCGGTGCCCATCATGGTGCCGATCTGGCTGCGCAGGCCCTTGCCCAGGTCCTCCAGGCTGGAGCCGATGACCAGGCCGCCCTCGGAGAACGCGGACTGGGTGCGGCCGTAGACGATCTGCAGGAACAGCTCGCGCATGGCGGTGTTGATGGCGTCGCAGACCAGGTCGGTGTTCAGGGCCTCAAGGATGGTCTTGCCGATGAGGATCTCGCTGGCCATGGCGGCGGAGTGGGTCATGCCGGAGCAGCCGATGGTCTCCACCAGCGCCTCCTGGATGATGCCCTCCTTCACGTTCAGGGTCAGCTTGCAGGCGCCCTGCTGGGGAGCGCACCAGCCGATGCCGTGGGTGAAGCCGCTGATGTCGCTGATCTGCTTGGCCTGGACCCATTTGCCCTCCTCGGGGATGGGAGCCGGGCCGTGATATGCGCCTTTGGCGACGCACGTCATCTTGTCCACTTCTGCTGAATAGATCATGATTTTCTCCCTTCTGTCAAATATGATTCAGCTTACCGGCGATGGGACCTCGCCGGAGGGTTATACAGATATAGAAATTATAGCATCGCGGAAAGGCAAAGTCAATCGGGAACACCCGCACTTACGCTGGCAAAGCGTGGCTCGGTGCTGCTCCTCGCGGCACATCCTGTACTTCCGTCAGAACGGTTTCGCTTCGCTCAACAATGTTCTTCCTCCAGCACAGTCTGCTGCCGCTCCCCGCTTATCGGGCAGGCAGTTGGGCGCCCGCGGGAAGATGCCGCCGCAGCCAGTTCATGCGCAGGTGGTAGATGATGAACACCGTCCCCGTGATGCCCCAGGTGACCGGGTAACTGGCCGCCACCATGGAGGGGGTCCGGTGCAGAGGCACCGCGCACCATATCCACACCAGCCGCAGCACGCACACGCCGAAGATGGTGATGATCATGGGGGTCAGGGCCTCGCCCACGCCCCGGGCCGCGCCGGAGAACACCTCGATGAACACATAGGCGACATAGGCCGGCGCCCACACCCGCGCGAAGGTGACGCCCAGGGTCACCACCGCCTCGTCGTCGGTGAAGATGCGCAGAATGGGCCCGGCAAAGAAGAACTCCAGCGCGCTCAGGGTCAGGATGGCGCCCGCTGTCATGGCGAGGCATACATGTGTGCCCCGCAGGACCCGGTCGTACCGACCCGCGCCGTAGTTCTGGCCCACGAAGGTGGTGACGGAGACACCGAAGGCGCCCATGATCAGCCACACGAAGCCGTCGATGCGGCTGATGGCGGACCAGCTGGCCATGGCGTCGGTGCCAAAGGAGTTGACAGCCGCCTGGATGACCAGATTGGAGATGGTGTAAAGCACCGACTGCATGCCCGCGGGAAGGCCAAGACGCATGATGCGCCGGAGCATGCCGCCGTGGAAGCGTATCTTCCGAAGCTCCACCCGGTAGGCGTCGGTGGTGCGCATGAGGATCGCCATGATGAGCCCGGCGCTGACCGCCTGGGATATCACTGTGGCGAGAGCCACGCCGAACACGTCCCAGTGGAACACCACCACGAACAGCAGGTCCAGGATGATGTTCACCACGCAGCAGGCGATGAGGATGTACAGCGGCCGCTTGGAGTCGCCGATGGCCCGGAGGATGCCGGTGCCCACGTTATAGATCACCGTGGCCACCATGCCGCAGTAGAACACCTGGATGTAGGTCATGGCCTCGTCCATGACGTCCTCTGCCACGTCCAGGATCTCCAGGGAGACCCGGGCGGTGGCGAGACCGATGACCATGATGACCACGCCGCCGGCCAGGCTGAGGGCCATGGAGGTGTGCACCGCCTTGGACAGGGACTCCCCGTCCCGGGCGCCGTAGAAGTGGGAGATGATCACCGACGCGCCGCCGGCCAGGCCGATGAAGAACCCCAGCCACAGGTTCACCACGTTGCCCGTGGCCCCCACGCCGGCCAGAGCCTCCTTGCCCACGTACTGGCCCACGATGACGGTGTCCACGGTGTTGTAAAGCTGCTGGAAGAAGGAGCCGATGAGGATGGGGAAGAAGAACAGCAACAGCTGTTTCCAGATCACGCCCTCGACGATCTCGTTTTTCTGAATGGTTTCGGTCATGAAATCTCCTATGTTATGCCGTCTTAATGCCCCCCTTGTCAAAGGGGGGTGGCCCGTTAGGGCCGGGGGGATTGCCGTTGGTCCAAACAGCAATCCCCCAGTCAGCGCTACGCGCTGCCAGCCCCCTTTCACAAGGGGGCCTTGATAAGTTGGTTATACAGTTTTTGAAGCCCTCTCCGCCGCCTGGACCACGTGCTTGACCAGCACCGCCGTGGTCACCGCGCCCAGGCCCCCGGGCACGGGCGTGATGGCGGACACCGCCGGCTCGGCCTCGTCGAAGCGCACGTCGCCCCGGAGCTTGCCGATGGACTCGTCAAAGTGGATGCCCACGTCCACCACCGTGGCGTTGGCAGAGAAGTGCTCCGCGCCGAAGAAGCCCAGCTTCCCGATGGCGGCTACCACGATATCGCCCCGCCGGGTCTCGGCGGCCAGGTCCTTCGTGCCGCTGTGGCAGAGGGTGACCGTGGCGCCCTTGGCCATCAGGAGCATGGCCGCGGGCCGGCCCACCACCAGGCTCCGCCCGGCTACCACGGCCCGGGCGCCCTTCATGGGGACATGGTAGAAGTCTAAAAGCTCCACCACCGCCTGGGCGGTGCAGGGGGAGAAGCCCTCGCCCGAACCGGTGAACACCCCGGCCAGGGAGCCGTCGGTGATGCCGTCCACGTCCTTGGCGGGGTCCAGGGCCCGGCGGGCCGCCTCGTTGTCCAGAGGCGCTGGAAGGGGCCGCATCATGAGGACCCCGTGGACGGACGCATCCTCGTTGAGGGTCCGAATGGCGTCCATGAGGGCCTCCTGGGTCACGTCCGGTGGCAGGACCACATTTTTCACCGCCACCCCTGCGGCGGCGCAGCGCTTCATGGCGCCCTTTTCATAAGAGAGATCATCGGGCCGCTCGCCCACCCGCAATATGGCCAGGGTGGGCGTCACGCCCTTCGCGGCCAAAGCTGCCGCACGGGCCGCCGTGTCCGCCGCCAGGGCCTCCGCCACCGGCGCGCCCTTCAAAATCTCTGCCATCACGAATACCTCCCGTAAATATCCTCAAATACCTTGTCGGCCCGGGGACCGTACTCCGCCAGGAGCCGGTCCAGCTCGCCGTTCATTTCGTCCGCGTAGGCCCTATCCGTCATGGATTTGGTGTTCACCTTCACATTCACCGCCGCGGCGTAAAGGGCCCCGCGGCACAGCGCCGCGCCCGCGGCCGCGTCGGATACGGCCAGGACGCTGCCCATGGCGGCGAAGCCCTCCATGAGCTCTATGGCCTGGCAGGCCAGCCGGGCCATCTCCATGGGCGGCTGGGCAGCCAGATGGGTGCAGCGCTCCAGCTCCTCCTCCCGGCCGGTGACGTACTTGGGAATGGCGTAGGCACGGCTCAGGGGCAGGAACGCCTCTGCATCGCCATCAATGAGGGCCAGCAGCTTTTTGGAAAGGTCCTTGGCCCGGGCCGTCAGGTCTGTCATTTGCTCCTCTACGGCGGCGTACTTGGGTTTGCCCAGGGTGAGCTCGCCCACCATGGCGCCCAAGGCGGAGCCCAGGGCGCCCGCCAGGGCCGCCGCGCCGCCGCCGCCGGGGATGGGGGCTTTGGAGCCAAGGACCTCCGTGAACTGGGCCAGAGTCATATCGCTCATCAATGCCATGATCATTCTCCCTTCAAAAGTGTCCGCAGATGTCCGATGTAGTATAGCGACCCGAAGGCGCATACGGGCCCGCCATAGGCCCGGCATTTTTCCAGCGCCTGGTCGAGGGTATCCGCTGTCTCGGCGGGAACGGTCCTGACGGCCGCCGCCAGTTCCTCCGCTGCCAGGGCCCGGGGCCCCTCCGGGGCGACGCAGATGAACCGCTCCGCCAAGGGCTCCATGAGCCCCAGCATCTCCTGCCAGGGCTTGTCCGCCATGACGCCCATGACCATGGTGAACTTCTGTCCGGGGAAGTACTCTTTGAGGCCCGCCGCCAGGGCCGCCGCCCCGTGGCCGTTGTGGGCTCCGTCCAGGACGAAGGGCGGGTCTTGCCCCATGAGCTCGAACCGGCAGGGCCATTGGGCGCTGGCAAGTCCCGCCCGGATGGCGGCCTCACCCAGCCCCAGCGCCCGGCCCGCCTCGATGGCGGCGCAGGCGTTCTCGGCCTGATGCCGACCCAGCAGGGACAGGACCATATCCCCCAGCCCAGCATAGCTTATCCGCTGTCCGGCGGGGGAGCGGGAAAGGACAGTGAGTTTTGTTATGTCAACTTCATGTAAAGGCGCGCCTGTTACTTCCGCCCGGTCCCGGAGGACCTGCAGGGCTTCGGCGGGCTGCCAGGCGGTGACGGCGGGACAGCCGGGCTTGAGGATGCCCGCCTTCTCTCCGGCGATGGCGGCCAGGGTATCCCCCAGCACGGCCGTGTGGTCCAGGCCGATAGGCATGATGACCGATACGGAGGGATTTTCAATGACATTGGTGGCGTCCAGCCGGCCCCCCAGGCCGGTCTCCAGCACCACATAGTCACAGCGCTGCTCCGCGAAATACAAAAACGCCGCAGCGGTCATCTTCTCAAAATAGGAAGGCTCGTCCAGCCCCCCGCAGGCAGCCTTGACTGTATCGGTGATACGGGCGAAATCTGGAATACTTATGTTAACTCCATCCACCTGTATCCGTTCCCAGGGACCGGTCAGGTCCGGGGAGATATAAAGCCCTGTGCGGTATCCAGCCGCCCGGAGCATGGCGCTCGTCATGGCGGCGCAGGAGCCCTTGCCGTTGGTGCCGGCGATGTGTACGCACTTCAAGCCCCGCTGGGGGTCTCCCAGCCGGGCGCACAGGGCGTTCATCACGGCAAGACCCGGCGCGTGGGTGTACTTGGGCGTGTCGTTATAGAATTGGAGAAAATCCATATCCATGCCGGCAGTATAGCACACTTTTCGTCCGGGGGGAAAGCCCCTGAGAGCCGAATTGACATTTTTGGAGATTTGGACTAGAGTAGTGCGCGGAGGGATGTACATGCACGACGAATTGACGGCGGTGGATATCCGCAAGATGCAGGAGGAGATCGACTACCGGGAGACGGAGCTGCGCCCCAAACTCATCGAGGACGTACAGACAGCCCGGGGCTTCGGGGACCTCTCCGAGAACTTCGAGTACAAGGCCGCCAAGCAGGCCAAGAACAAGAACGAGAGCCGCATCCGGTATTTAAAGCGCATGATCGCCTCGGCGGTGGTCATCGAGGTCAAGTCCCAGGCCGACGAGGCGGGCCTTTTCGATAGGGTGACGCTTTTCATGGAGGATGAGAACGAGGAGGAGGTCATCACCCTGGTGACCACCCTGCGGCAGAACCCCATGAAGGGACTCATCAGCAAGGAATCCCCCGTGGGCCAGGCTGTGATAGGCCACAAGGTGGGGGACAGGGTCTTCGTGAAGATCGGCGAGGGCGGCTACTGGGCCCAGATCCGGGCCATCGAAAAGGGCGCGGACGACGATTCCATGGAGATCAGCCCGTTTTAAAGGAGACATGAATACCGGGGCCGGAGGCAACGCCTCCGGCTCCTCTTTGCGCTATGTTGGTATTTTTCGCCCGGCCGCGGGGCAATCTACCTCGTGAAAGGGGTGTATCCCATGACCACACAGCTCACGGCTGTATTTGACGACAGGGACGGGGCGGACCTGGCCCTCATGCGCCTGCGGCGCAACGGCATCGAATTCTCTGTGGCGGATCTGCGGGCCACGGACAAGCGGGTGAAGAACGACATGCCCCTTCTGGGCATGAGTTCCTCCTTTCGCCTGGACCAGACCACGGACGCCGTCCTGCCGGGGGAGATGTACGCGGCGGTGCTGGGCTCCCGGGCCGCCATGGAGCGGAGCGCGGCCGCCGCCGGTCAGGCCCGGCTCACGGTGAACGTGCGCACCGACCAGGTGCTCCGGGCAAGGGAGATCATTTCCACGGTGGGAAGGGTGCTGTGATAAGCCTACCCTGTGCAAGGGGAGGGGGCATTCCTTTTGGAGGCTCCCTTGTGTAAAGGGAGCTGTCGCCGCCGTCAGGCGGTGACTGAGGGATTGTCAGTTTTACAATCCCCTCGGCCCTTCGGGCCACCCCCCTTTAACAAGGGGGGCTTTAGGTGGGAATGGCTTTCGCGCTGACAGCCCCCTTTACACAAGAGGGCCTTTTACCTCTTGTTATCCCTTACCCTTTATCAGGTCCCAGTACTTCTTCGCGGCCTGCTCGGTCTTGTTGTCGCCGTACTCGTAGTAATGGGCGTCCTTGAGGCTGTCGGGCAGGTACTGCTGGGCCACCCAGCGGTTGGGGAAATCATGGGGATAGAGATACCCCTGCTCCCGCTCGAAGCCTGTGCCGTCGGCGTGGACGTTTTGAAGCTCTCGGGGGATGGGGCCGGATCTGCCCGCCTTCACGTCCGCGATGGCCGCGTCGATGGCCATGCACCCGGTGTTTGACTTGGGGCAGGTGGCGAGGAATATCACCGCCTCGGCCAGGGGCAGCCGGGCCTCGGGCAGGCCCAGCTGCAGGGCCGAGTCCACGCATGCCTTCACGATGGGCACCGCCATGGGATAGGCGAGGCCTATGTCCTCGCTGGCGGAGCAGAGGATGCGCCGGCAGGCGCCCAGAAGGTCCCCGGTCTCCAGGAAACGGGCCAGATAGTGGAGCGCCGCGTCCGGGTCGGAGCCCCGCATGGATTTCATGAGGGCGGAGAGGATGTCGTAGTGCTCGTCTCCGTCCTTATCATAGCGCATGGAGCTTTTTTGGGTCACGGCCCGGGCGTCGGCCATGGTGAACGTCATGCCGTTTTTGCCCACCGGGGCGGTGGAGTAGAGGAGCTCCAGGGTGTTCAGGCTCTTGCGGGCGTCCCCGCCGCAGGCGGCGGCGATGTAGTCCAGGACCCCATTCTCCGTGGCGATGGCCACCCCATCCCGCTCCTGCAATAGCCGCAGCACCCGTTCCAGGGCCTTCTTCACGTCCGCCGGCGTGAGCTGTTTGAATTCAAAGACCGTGCTCCGGGAGAGGATGGCGTTGAACACGCAGAAGTAGGGGTTCTCCGTGGTGGAGGCGATGAGGGTGATCTTCCCGTTCTCGATGAAGTCCAGAAGGGACTGCTGCTGCTTTTTGTTGAAGTACTGTATCTCGTCCAGATACAGCAGTACCCCCTCCGGGGCCAGAAGGGTGTCCAGCTCGTCGATGATGGCCTTGATGTCGGCCAGGCCCGCCGTGGTGGCGTTCAAGCGCCGCAGGGGCCTATCCGTGCGCTGGGCGATGATGCGGGCCACGGTGGTCTTGCCCGTGCCGGAGGGGCCGTAGAAGATCATGCAGGGGATATGGCCGCTCTCAGCGATGCGCCGGAGCATGCCGTCTTGACCCAGGATGTGCTCCTGGCCGAACACGTCGTCCAGGGTCTGGGGCCGGAATTCATCTGCCAGGGGACGGTACATAGCCTCATGTCCTTTTAAAATAGATATACTCAAATTATAAAGATTGCTCTTGGAATTTGCAACAGGGCGTGATAAGATTTTGTCCAGAGAAAAAAGAGAGCGGGGATAACCTATGAGAACGGCCGAACAGGTAGAGCACATCGTGAACGCCCTGGCGGAGGAATATCCTCTGGCGGACTGTACCCTGGACCACAACGGGGCGTGGGAGCTGCTGGTGCAGGTGCGCCTGGCCGCCCAGTGCACCGACGAACGGGTCAATATGATATCGCCGGCGCTGTTTGCCCGGTTCCCCAACGCCGAGGCCATGGCCGCGGCGGAGCCGGAGGACGTGGAGCCCTACATCCGCTCCTGCGGTTTTTTCCACGGGAAGGCCCGGGACATCGTAGAGGCCGCCCGGATGCTGGTGAACGACTTCGGCGGCGTGGTGCCGGACAACATGGAGGACTTGCTGAAGCTGCCCGGCGTGGGGCGGAAAAGCGCCAACCTCATCCTGGGGGACGTATACAAAAAGCCCGGCAGCGTGGTGGTGGACACCCACTGCATCAGGCTTTCCAACCGCATGGGCCTGGTGGACGACATGAAGGACCCGCCCAAGATCGAGACGGCCCTGCGGGCCATCCTGCCGCCGGAGGGGTGCTCCGACTTCTGCCACCGCATCGTGTACCACGGCCGGGCGGTGTGCTCGGCCCGGTCGCCCAGGTGCGAGGCGTGCTGCGTGAAGCAGTGGTGCCAGACCTACGAGAGAGAACATACATAGAAGCGCAGATCGCGAAGCCCGGTCAGGGCGAGCCGCGCGGCATTCCCGCGCGTGAAGTCAAAAGCCGCAGAAAGTCAGGCTTTTGACTTCCTGCCGGCGGGATTCACTTCCGCCGAGCAGTTTCAATCATGAAAGGGAACACGATACATAATGTTTTTGGATTTTGAAGGGATAGAGAACGCCCGGGACCTGGGGGGCCTTACGCGGCCGGACGGCGGGCGTATCAAGGAAGGCGTGCTCCTGCGGACCGGCCACCTGGGCCGGGCCACTGACGGGGACATCGCCTGCCTGGAGGCCATGGGTCTGGGCCTGGTGGTGGACATGCGGGACCACCGGGAGCGGGCGTGCCATCCGGACCGGCCCGTGCCCGGGGCGCGGAATATCTATATCCCGCCGGTGCCGGACCTGGAGGTATATATCCCCATCAAGAGCCAGGACCCCAAGGAGGTCCGGGGAGTGTTCCACGAGTTCTACCGGCTTTTGAGCCTGCACCCGGTGGCCATCGACGCCTACGGGGCCTTCTTCCGGGAACTTCTCGCGGGGGCGGGGAAAACGGTCCTCTGGCACTGCACCCAGGGCAAGGACCGGACCGGCGTGGGGGCGATGCTCCTGATGAGCGCTTTGGGCTTTGAGCGGGAGGCGGTCATAGAGGAATATATGCGCACCAACATCTTCGCCCAAAAGCAGCTGGCGGACATGGCCCAAAAGGGCGCGACGGAGAAGGAGCTGGCCCTCATGGGGGAGGTGTTCCCTGTGTTCCAGGGCAACGCCCGGTACTATTTCGACTGTGTGGAGATGGAGTACGGCTCCATAGAGAATTACCTGGAGCTTGCCCTGAACGTGGGACCGGACGAGGTGGAAAAGCTGGAGGAGCTGTATTTGGAGTAAACGGGCAAAAAGAAAGCGCGGCGTTCGCCGCGCTTTCTTTTTGCTTATTTATCTTCCGAACAAAACGGTCAGGTTCCGCATCCGGCGGGCCAGGGCGGGGGTCGCCTCGCCGGGGAGCATCCGCCACTGCCAGTTGCCCACCGGGTCGCCGGGGACGTTCATCCGGGCCTCGCTGCCCAGGCCCAGGTAGTCCTGCATCTGGGCCACGAACAGCTTCGCCGGGGAGCCCATGCCGCCCCGGAGGATGCCCCAGTCGTAGCCCTCCCGGCGGCTCAGGCCCAGGTAGGCCTTGGCCACGGCTACGTCGGCGGGGTCCGCCTCGGCCAGCCAGCCCTGCAGCGTAGTGTTGTCGTGGGTGCCGGTGTAGCAGATGCAGTTTTCTCCGTACCGGTGGGGCAGGTAGTCGCTGGAGTCCCGGTGGTCGAAGGCGAACTGGAGGATCTTCATGCCCGGGAAGCCGGACAGGTCCAGCAGGGCCTGTACCTCGGGGGTGATGAAGCCTAGGTCCTCGGCGATGATGCTCCTGCCGGGGAATTTGTCCTTGAGCATGGTGACGAAGGGGGCGCCAGGTCCCGGCTCCCACCGGCCTGTGGCGGCGGTGGGGTCCCCATAGGGCACGGCCCAGTAGCTCTCCAAGCCCCGGAAGTGGTCCAGACGGGCCACGTCGAACCGCTCCAGGGTGCTGCGCATCCGGGCCTCCCACCAGGAAAAGCCGTCCTGGGCCATCCGCTTCCAGTTGTACAGGGGATTGCCCCAGAGCTGACCGTCGGCGGTAAAGGCGTCGGGGGGGACGCCCGCCACGGCCAGGGGGACGTTCTTCTCATCCAGCTGGAAGTTGGCGGGATTGGCCCACACGTCCGCCGAGTCCATGGCCACGTAGATGGGCAGATCGCCGATGAGGCCGATGCCCTTTTCCACGGCATAGGCCTTGAGGGCGTCCCACTGCTTCTGGAAGAGGTACTGCAGATAGGTGAAAAACCGCACGTCCCGGTCAAGCTCTTTCTTCCAATGTGCCACCGCGTCGGGCTTGCGCAGACGGATGTCGGCGTCGGGCCAGTCGGTCCAGGGACCCATGGAAAAGTGGCGCTTCAGGGCCATGAACAGGGCGTAGTCGCCCAGCCAGGAGGCGTTTTCCGCCTCGAAGGCGGCCACCGCCGCCCGATCCCTGTCCCAGCCCCGGTCGAACGCCTTTTCCAGCAGGTCGAACCGGGCCTCATACACCGCGCCGTAGTCCACCCGGCGGGGATCGGCGCCCCAGAAGGGGGCGTCGGCCTCGGCCTGGGTCAGGAGCCCGTCGGAGATGAGCATGTCCGGGTCTATGTAGTAGGGGTTGCCCGCGAAGGCGGAGAAGGACTGATAGGGGGAGTCTCCGTAGCTGATGGGTCCCACCGGCAGCATCTGCCAGTATTTTTGCCCCCCGGCGGCCAGAAAATCCACAAAGTCATAGGCCGCCTTCCCCAGGGTACCGATGCCATAGGGGGAGGGGAGGGAAGAGACGCCCAGCAGGACCGCTGAGGCACGTTCGATGGACATAACGATGGCTTATCCTTTCACGGCGCCGGCTGCGACGCCCTTGATGATATGTTTCTGGCAGGTGAGATAGAAGATGATGACGGGGATGATGCTCAGCAGGATCAGGGCCATGGTGGCGCCCAGGTCCACGGTGCCGTAGCTCCCCTTCAGGTACTGGATGTGGATGGGGATGGTCCGGTACTCGTTGATGTCCAGCACCAGGTAGGGCAGCAGGTAGTCGTTCCATATCCACATGATCTCCAGGATGCCCACGGAGACCATGGTGGGCTTGAGCATGGGCATCACCACGGAGAAATAAGTGCGCACGGGGCTGCACCCGTCGATGGAGGCGGCCTCCTCGATCTCCAGGGGGATGGACTTGACGAAGCCCACGAACATGAAGATGGCGAGGCCCGCGCCGAAGCCCAGATACACGATGGGGATGGTCCAGGGGGTGTTGAGCTTCAGGGTGTCAGCCGTCTTGGACAGGGTGTACATCACCATCTGGAAGGGGACCACCATGGAGAAAACGCACAGATAATATACTATATGACATACCTTCGAGTCAACCCTGGCGATGTACCAGGCGGCCATGGAGGTGCACAGCAGGATGAGCCCGGTGCTCAGCACGGTGATGACCACGCTGTAGCACACGCTCTTCCAGAAGGGATAGCTGCCAAAGGTCATGCCCTTGACGAAGTTGGAAAAGCCGGCCCACATCTCGCCCCTGGGCAGGGCGAAGGTGTCGGTCTTGACGTAGGTGTTCAGCTTGAAGGAGTTGATGAGCACCGTCAGCACAGGCAGCACATAGACGACGCATATGACGGCCAGCACCGCGGAGAGGATAGTCTTGTTGCGCCGTTGGGCGGAGAGAGTATGAGCGTTCTTCATTGCTGGACCTCCTTTTTCCGGGTGTAGGCGAGCTGGGCCAGGCCCAGTCCGGCGACCAGAACAAAGAAGATGACGGCCTTGGCCTGGGCCACGCCCTGGGAGCCGGAAGTCTGGCCGTAGAAGGTGTTATAGATATTCAGGGCCAGCATCTCCGTGGTCTTGATGGCGGTGCCGCCCGCCTGGATCTGGAAGGGCTGGCCGGCGGTGAGGGCCAGGTTCTGGTCGAACAGCTTGAAGCCGTTGGTGAGGCTCAGGAACGTGCAGATGGTGATGGAGGGCATCACATTGGGGATGGTGACCCGGAAGAGGGTCTGGCTCTTGCTGGCGCCGTCTATCCTGGCGGCCTCCAGCATGTCCTCCGGCACGGACTGCAGCCCCGCGATGTAGATGATCATCATGTAGCCTATCTGCTGCCAGCACATGAGGATGATCAGCCCCCAGAAGCCGTATTTCGTCTGCAGAAGGATACTGGTTCCGTACCGGGACAGGATGCCGTCGAAGATCATGGACCAGATATAGCCCAGAACGATGCCGCCGATCAGGTTGGGCATGAAGAACACGGTACGGAATAGGTTGCTGCCCTTGATGCCCTGGGTCAGGGCGTAGGCCACCGCAAAGGCCAGCACGTTGATGAGCACCAGACTCACCACCGCGAACAGGGCGGTATACCAGAAGGCGTGGCGGAAGCTGGCGTCGTTGAACGCCTTCACATAGTTGCTCACGCCGGTGAATTTGGCGTCGGAGATCAGCCGGAACTGGCAGAAGGAGAGGTATATGCCCTGAATGAAGGGCCAGACGAAGCCTATGATGAACGCCGCCACCACCGGCCCCATGAACAGCCACCACCATTTGCGGAGGGGGCGGCTCAGGGCGCTGCTGGGCGCGTGTTTTTTTTTCTTCACAACAACATCCCCTTATCGTTAGTAGATTGAGCGCGGGCGGAGAAAAGGGAAACGGGACGGGCGATAGCGCCCGCCCCGTCAAAGATATGCTTTTTACGGGACTGATATATCAACCGTTGACAGCGGCGTACTGAGCGGCCCAGCCGTCCACGAAGGCGGTCTTGACCATCTCCCAGTTGGCGTCGGAGGGGTCGGCGTTGTACTGGTTCATAGCGGCGACCAGGGTGGCGCGGTACTCGTCCACGTTGGGCTGGAAATTGGTGGCCCAGTCCATGGAGTAGCAGCCGTCGGCGGCGTAAGCGTCAGCGGCGCTCAGGAAGGCGTTGGTGGAAGCGGGGCACTGCTTGTAGGGCATGGCGCTGAAGGACTCCACCAGCATGGCGGAAGCTTCAGGGTCGGTCACGCACCAGACCATGAAGTCCATGGTGGCCTGCTGGTCTTCCTCAGAAGCCTTGGCGTTGATGGCCCAGCAGTTCTCGGTGCCGCAGTTCAGGCCGGCCTTCTCCTCGCCTTCCACACCGCAGTAGTAGGGGATCATGGTGGCGTTGGGAACGCTCTCGGCAACGGCAGCCCACTCCCAGGAGCCCTGTACGAAGAAGGCGGCCTGGGCGGTCTTGAACTCGTTCTCGGCGTCGTGGCCGCCGGTGGCCAGCTCGCTGCGGGCGACCAGGCTGTTGTCCACGCACAGGTCATACAGAGCCTTGAAGTTGTCCATGTAAGCGCCGGTCAGCTCGGCGGGGCACTCGGTCCAGGTGGCGCCGGCGTCCTGCTCCTCATAGTAGTACTCCAGGTTGGCCATGTGGCCGGTGT
>CANRNF010000044.1 GCA_947631865.1 uncultured Oscillospiraceae bacterium
ATCGGCACCATCGGCCTCATCAAGGCCATCGGCACCTTCGACCCGGCCAAGCGCATCAAGCTGGCCACCTACGCCTCACGGTGCATCGAAAACGAGATACTCATGTTCCTGCGCAAAAAGAGCTCCCACCGGACGGAGATATCCATCGACGAGCCCCTGAACACCGACTGGGACGGCAACGAGCTGCTCCTCTCTGACGTGCTGGGCACCGACGGAGAGGAGGTCAGCAAGCCCCTGGAGGACGACGTGGAAAAGCAGCTTCTCATGGAGGCCATCGGCCGGCTGGACGAGCGGGAGAGGTCCATCATCCTCATGCGCTTCGGCCTGGAGGGATACGAGGAGCTGACCCAGAAGGAGGTAGCGGACCTTCTGGGCATATCCCAGAGCTATATAAGCCGCCTGGAAAAGCGCATCATCCTGCGCCTGCGCCGAGATCTGATACGGCAGATGTAAAGAGCGCCTGCGTGTAAAAAGGCCCCCTCAGACGAGGGGGCTGTCGAGCGGTAGCGAGACTGAGGGAGGGAATTAAGCTTTATCTCTCCCTCCGTCGCGGCTGGCGCCGCGCCACCTCCCTCGTCAGAGGGAGGCTTTCATATTGTATGGGTCTTTTCACCCGTGAGCGCTGAGGATATAGGTGTAATAGTCCGTGTCCAGAACGCCCTGGCAGAAACTGAGCTTGTTGCCCACGACGGCGTTCATCTCCTCCACATAGCCCGCCGGGAGCTCCGACGCGTCCACCGCCGGCTCGAACGCATCCCGGGAGGCGTAATAGGTGCCCAGCTCGGTCTTCCAGTCATAATAGGCGTCAAAGATGAGGGCCGGCGCGTCGGAAAACACGTCCCGGCCAGGCAGCAGCCGGGAGTCGAACCGCACCCCGAACAGGTTCAGGAGCGTGGGGAGGATGTCCAGGCTGAAGGTGGGCGCGTCCACTGTGATGGGCTCCCGGTCCTCCAGGCAGCCGCTCCACAGTATCCAGCAGGAGTGGTCCCGCTGGAGGATGGTCTCCACGTCGTATCCGTAGAGCTCCGACAGGTTCTCCATCTCCCCCTGGTCGGCGTCCTCGTCCAGGCCGTAAGGGAAGTGGTCGGCGGTGAGGCATATGACCGTGTCGTCCGCGATGCCCTTGAGCTCCAGCTGCTCTACCAGGTAGGTGAGGGCGTCCTCCAGCTCCAGGTTGGCACCTATGTAGTTCTGCACCGTCTCGGAATAGGGCAGGTCCTTCACCTGGTCCCGGTGCTTGGCGCTCATGGCGTTGCCATTGACGTCGTACCCGTTGTGGCCGCTGACGGTCATGTAATACACGTCGAAGGGCTGGCGGTCTATGTAGGTGGGCAGTGTGCCGGCAAACATCTCGTAGTCGCTCTCCGGCCATACCTCCTGCACGTACTGCTCCATACCGTTGCCCATGCCCATAAAGCCGTCGGAATAGCCCAGGGTGGTGTGGGTCTCGTCCCGGTCGTAATAGGTATAGGTGTTGTTGTGGAACGCCTTGCCGTAGTAGCCCAGCTCATTGAGCTTGAAACCCATGTTCAGCTTCACGGCGTTGTCAGCCATCCGGGGGAAGGAGGTGCCGCCGTCGGTGGCCATCAGGCCGAAGATGTGCTGGTACTCCCCGCCGGTGGTTCCGGCGCTGGCGGGCTGGTAGTAGTCGGTGAACCGGACGCCCCTGGTGGCCAGGCGGTACAGGGTTGGGGTCAGGTCCGGGTCGATGACCTCTTTGGAAAAGGCCTCCGCCGTGATCAGGATCAGGTTCTTCCCCGCAAAGAGGCCCGTATAGGCGTTCTTTTTGGAGGGCGTCAGACTGGCGACGTAGGCGTTCAGCCGCTGCTGATCGTCGCCGCCATAGGGGGTGTCCAGGGCCAGGTCCATCTCATTGTATCCATACTCGGGCTCCGCCGTGGGCTCGGCCGCCACGGCCGCGCCCTCTGTGCTCTCCGCCTCGGATACTGCATTTTCGGTCTCCGTCTTCGGGGCTTTTGTCTCCTCCGAGGCTTCGGCCTCCGTCTCCGGGGCTTTTGTCTCCTCCGGGGCCTCCGCCGATGCTGTCCGGGCCGCCGGGGCGGTATCGGTGAAACGCACGCCGCCGGTCATGTTGTTCTGGATATCCAGCCGCAGGCCGGTGAGCATGCCGAACCGCTCCACCGCCGGCTGGAAGCTGTACCTGTCGCCGTAGGTCTGGCTCATGGCGGGGGACAGGCGGATCCCCAGAAGGCAGATCAGGTAAAAGGCGGCCATCCGGGCCAGGGTCATGGCCCGCGCCCGGCCGGATATGGCCCGCATGTCCCCCAGCAGGCCGCCGAACCGGCCGTAGAGGACGCCCGGCAGCAGGTACAGCAAAATGCACCCTATGCCCCGGACGCTGAACACCATTTTGAACACCTGCCCGGCGAACCCGGTGGCCACGTCGTTGGCGCCGTTCAGCACGGTGTTGACGTTATAGAATATCTTGAACGCCTGGTAGACGAATATCTCCACCACATAGGGCACCGCCGTCAGCGCCAGCAGTACAGCCGCCAGGACGCGGTTCCGCCCGGGCCGCCGGGAGATGGTGCAAAGCAGATACCCCACCCCGCCGTAGACGAAGCAAAAGCTCAGGGTGATGAGCCCGTCCGGCCGCAGGACCCCGCCCACCGTGAACAGGCGGAAGATGATCTCGTAATATAGCAAGACGACAGGGAACACCAGCGCGGCCGCCACGGACCGTCCTCTCCCCTGCCGTTTTTGTTTCTCATTCAATTTCAGCACTTCCTTGCCATGGGCGATGTTCTCTCATTTTACACAATCCATCCTCTCCGGTCAAGCGCCTGTCCCGGATTTTTGCCGCCTTGACACCCCGGCCCGTTGCATTTACAATGGTCCCGGGCAAGGGTATGCCCGGAGGGATGGACCTATGCGCATCGGAAACCTGCAGATCGACGGCCGCGCGGCGCTGGCCCCCATGGCGGGGGTGACGGACGCCGCCTTCCGCCATATCTGCCGGGCCCACGGGGCCGCCCTCACCTGCACAGAGATGGTCTCCAGCCGCGGGCTCGTCTACAACGACCCCAAGACGAAGGAGCTATTGTACTGCCCGCCCGGGGACGGGCCCGTGGCCGCCCAGATCTTCGGCTCGGACCCCGCCGTCATGGCCGAGGCCGCCGGGATGGCGCTGGAGCTGTCCGGCGCGGACCTATTGGACCTCAACATGGGCTGCCCCGTGGGAAAGATCGTGAAGAGCGGGGACGGCTCCGCCCTCATGCGGGACCCGGACCTGGCCGGCCGCATCGTGGAGGCCTGCGTGAAAGCCGTATCTGTCCCTGTGACGGTGAAGTTCCGCAAGGGCTGGGACGGGGGAAACGTGAACGCGGTGGATTTCGCCCGGGTCTGTGAACAGGCCGGAGCCGCCGCCCTCACCGTCCATGGCCGGACCCGGGTGCAGATGTACGCCGGCGTCGCCGACTGGGACGTCATCCGGGACGTGAAGGCCGCGGTGTCCATCCCCGTGATCGCCAATGGGGACGTGTTCTCCGGCGAGGCCGCCGTCCGTGTCCTGAAGCGCACCGGCGCGGACATGTGCATGGTGGGCCGGGGCGCCTTCGGGGACCCCTGGATATTCCAGCGCATCAACGCCGCCCTGGCGGGCCAGCCGGAGCCGGAACTGCCGCCCCTGGCGGAGCGGATGGACACGGCCCTTTCCCAGTTCGAGCTGGCATGCGCCTGGAAGGACCCCCACATCGCCTGTCTGGAGGCGCGAAAACAGCTTTGCTGGTATCTGCGGGGCGTGGCCTGGTCCGGGCCCGCCAAGCGGGAGATCGTGAAGGTGAACACCCTGGACGACATCCGGGCCGTCATCGCCCGGATCAAGAGAGAGCTGAGGTGATATGACCGTGACGAGAGACGAAGAGCGCGCCGCCATCGACCGGGTCCTCCAAGGGGATACGGACGCCTTCGAGGCCCTGGTGAAGGCCAACGAAAAGGGCGTCTACAACCTGGCCCTGCGGATGATGGGCAATGCCGAGGACGCCCTGGACGCCTCCCAGGAGGCCTTCTTCCGGGCCTACAGGGCCCTGGCCTCCTTCCGGGGCGACAGCAAGTTCTCCGTGTGGCTCTACAGGCTCGCCAGCAACGTGTGTCTGGACATGCTGCGCAAAGCGGGCCGGTACCAGCAGACCTCCCTCACCGGGGAGGACGAGGAGGAAGAACTGCCCATCCCGGACAGCCGCTTCGATCCCCAGGAGGCCCTGGAGCGGGCGGAGGTGCGCCAAGCCGTGCGGGAGGGGCTGCAAAAACTGGATCCCCTGTTCCGGGAGGCCCTGGTGCTCCGGGACGTGAGCGGCCTTACTTACGAGGAGATCGCTCAGGCCCTGGACCTGGAGCTGGGCACGGTCAAGAGCCGCATCTTCCGGGCCCGGCGAAGGCTGGCGGCCCTGCTGACGGCAGACGGGAACTTTTCTCCCCCGGCACCGTCCAATGAACGGACGAAGAAAGGAGGCGGCGAAGATGCGTGACCATGAATACTATCAGGAGCTGATGAGCCGCCTTCTGGACGAGGGCGTCACGGCGGAGGAAGAAAAGGACCTGAAAGACCACCTGCGGGCCTGCCCGGCCTGCGCGGCCCTCTTCTCCGCCCTCTCCGCGGTGACCGTGTCCCTGCGGGAGGAGGATATGGCGGATCCCCCGGCGGAGCTTGCCCAGGGCGTCATGGCCCGTATCGCCGCCGAGAAGAACGAACACAAGGTCATCCATGTCCAGCGCCCGGAACTGGAGGTACAGCGGCCCCGGCGGAAAAAGCGGAGCTGGACCGGTATCGCCGCGGCGGCCTGCCTCGTAGTGGTCATTGGCAGCGGCGCGCTCTGGTTTTTCAGCGGCCGGGATAAATCCGCCCCCACCGAGGGCGCGGCAGACAGTGCTGTATACGCCCGCGCGGCGGCCCAGGATGCCACCGAGGCAGAGGTCCCGGAAGATGCCGGGGCCGCCCCGGAAGCCGCCCCCGCGGCGGGTGAGACCGCCGAGAGCGCCCTCTTCGGCGTGGAGGAGGAAGCGGCAGACGCGCCCATGACCGTGGCCGCGGCTGACAGCGCGGCTGTGCCCATGCCCGAGCCCACCGTCACCACTGTGCCCGGGCCCCTGACCGTCCGGGACGTGGCCCGCCAGAAGGTAGGCGAGATCCCCGTGGAGGATATCCCCGCCTTTGCCGCGTTCCTGGAGGGCGGCACGGTCCTGGGCGGCGCTCAGAAGGACTGGGAGTTCCTGTTCAGCGTGGAGTACAACGACACCGAGGTATCTTTCGCCACCGACGAGGCGGAGTCCCGCTTGGTCTGGTGGGACTCCAACACCCCCATCATCGCCTCCCCCGGCTCCCTGGACGGCCTGCGGGACCTGGTGGATCTGGCCGACTCGCCGGTGCCACAATAGAGAAAATGTATTATGCAAAAAACGGCCTCTCTGATGAGGGGGTATGCGTCACCATCGTATTCCTACGCAAAAAGCCTCCCTCAGCCGAGGGCGGTGGCACGCCCGCCAGGGCGTGACGGAGGGAGGGAAAGCGATACCACTATTTCCCTCCCCCAGTCACCGCTTTTAGCGGTGACAGCCCCCTCGTCTGAGGGGGCCTTCTAGGTAGTACGATGACCTGCCTAAGCCTTCCTCGTCTGAGGAAGCGTCCATAATGTGGGCCTGCCGCGAAATCGCGGCAGGCCCTCCTTTATTTTTCGATTTTTTGCATTATGTCAACCACATTCGACATCTCCCCGCCGCCCAGAAGGTAGAGCTTCCCGTCCGCCATGGTCACCTTCAGCCAGGGCCCGCTCCGGGGGTCAAGGCACAATGTGGCGTTGCCCCATTCGGTGCCGAACCGGCCCTTCAGGAGACTGTCCATCCCGGTCCCCCAGGTCCGGACCATGTTCCTGGGCAGGGCGTCGATGACCTCGGCGCTCTCTATGTCTTCCAGAGACAGAACATAGTCCTTGCCCCAGCTTGCGGCCACCAGGGCCCCGTCCTCGACGGCCAGTGGCTCGGGCCCTGTACCCATGCTGTCGAAGCACACGCCCATCACCGGCATGGCGACGAACAGCAGGACCAGAACGAAGGCCATGAGCACTTTGCCACCCGGCCGGGCCAGGTTCACGGTGGAGTTGACCCCGGTGCGGTTGTTGCCGATGACCTGGCTGTCGTTGGGGTCGTAATAGAGCTGGCCCCACAGCCACTTGTCGTCCTCGTCCACGTAAAAGCCATCGCCGCTGGCGGCGGTGAGCTTCTCCTGCACCCGCCGGACGCGAAATTCCAGTATAATGGCCACAGCGCACACTCCCAGGCCCAGCCCCACGGTGAGCAGGCAGGCCACCGTCCCGCCGAGGCCGGAAAGCCGCGTGCTCAGGAAGATGCAGACGCTGACCACCGTCATCATCCAGGCGCATAGCAGCCACACCCGGTCCCAGGCCCGGCGGCGCACCCGGGTCAGCGCCTGGGTCACCGCGTCGTTCTCATCCACCGCTTCCGCCCGGTTGCGGTAGAGATACCGGCTGCCAAAATAGCAGGCAAAGGCCATCACCGCATCCAGCAGATAGGCATACCACAGCCCCCGGTCGAATGCCGCCGGGGCCAGCCCCACCGCGGCCGCCGCAGCGAACCACCACAGGCTCGGCCGTTTTGCCGGGACCGCCGGGACGGTGACGCTGGCGGCCCGCACCGCGGGCACGGTCCAGCCGCGGGCCCTTTTGAGCCTCTTCAGCTTCCCGTTCCAGCGGGCGTAGCTCACGAACTGGGCCACGATAACAAGGTCTATCCACAGAAAGTACGCCAGAAAGTTGAGCTCCGGCCAGCCCAGCCACATACACAGCGCCCCCAGGGCCATCACGGCCAGACACAGGCATATCTGCTCCCGCTCGAAGCCCTTTAAGAGGCCCAGCACCTCGGCGTCCTCCCGGGCCGCCCGGGGGAAGGTGACGCCCACGGCGATATTCTTTTTGAACTTCGCCTCGTTGATGTTCAGCACACACAGCAAAACGGGCACCCAGAGGGTGACCCCCCACATGATCAGCGCGTTCATTCCGTTCCCTCCTCAAAAAGCCGTCCGCACAAGTCCAACGCCTCTTCCCGGCTCAATCCCGCCAGGCGCAGCTCTCCCAGCCGCAGCCGCAGGCCCTCCACCGTCTCCCTGGACGGGCCCGTCCCCTGCCGGGGGGACACCACCGCGCCGGAGCGCCGGTCTGTGGCGATGTACCCCTCCTGGCGCAGGAGCTGATAGGCCTTGCTCACGGTCATCATGTTGATGCCGCACTCCTCCGCCAGGGCCCGGATGGTGGGCAGCTTCTCCCCAGCGGCCAGCTGTCCCTGGGCGATGCCCAGGACGATCTGGTCCCGTATCTGCATGTAGATAGGCTTGTCGGAGCTGAAGTCCAGCTTCAGCAGCATGGCGCGTCCCTCCTTTGTCTTATTTGCATTACTTACTATAATGCAAATAATGCATCTTGTCAAGAGATATTTTTCAAATCTCTATTGAAAACCATCCGGTTAGCCTCTATAATATCAATGTAGCCTGACGCAGAAACGGGGAGTTGATGCGAAAGACACGGCCCTGAGGGTGGAATATACCCAATGCCCGCGTCTTTGGCGCGGGCATTGTTTGCAAGGAGGAGAAACGTCGCTATGATGGTCACACGCGTTGCCATAATGGGCATCATTGTGGAGAATCTGGACAGCACTGAACAGCTCAATGCGATCCTGCACCGCTATTCCGGCTATATCCTTGGCCGGATGGGAATACCCTATCGTGACAGGGATATCAACGTCATCAGCATCGCCTTGGACGCGCCCCAGGACGTGACCAACACCCTGGCCGGCGAGATCGGCGCCCTTCCCGGCGTCAACGTGAAGACCGCGTTCTCTCACGTCATCTCCAAAGCCTGACACGTCCGGGACCCGCCAGGCGGGAAACGGAGGAACCCCATATGAAGCGCTTATGCGCGATCCTTCTGGCCCTGGCCGTGTGTCTGGGCCCGGGAGGCTGTGCGTCCGCGGCGCCGGAGGCCGATCCGGACACCGCCGTGAACGTGATGGTCCTGAACGGGACCACCGGCTTCGGCATGGCAAAGCTCATGGCCGACGCCGAAGAGGGCGGAGCCGCGCTGAATTACTCCTTCTCGGTGGAGACAGACGCCAGCGCCGTGACCGCCGCCCTTATCAACGGCACCTGCGACATCGCCGCCCTGCCGGCCAACGCCGCCGCGGCGGTGTACACCAAGACCGAGGGCGCCGTGAAGCTTTTGGCCCTCAACACCCTGGGTGTGCTGTATCTCGTGGTGGACAGCGAAAAGGTCCGGGTGGAGAGCCTGGATGACCTGGATGGCATGACCGTGCCTGTCCCGGCCCAGAACCCCTCCTTCCTGTTCCAGGCTCTGTGCCGGGCCGCGGGGGTGGACGTGACATGTGATGACACCTACGCCCAGCCCACGGACCTGCGCACCGCTCTCGCCGCCGGCGAGGTGGACATGGCCGTACTGCCCGAGCCCATGGTGACCATCGCCTGCGCCGCCAACGACAAGCTCTCCGTAGCGCTGGACCTGACGGCGGAGTGGGACAAAGTGTATCCCGCCGGGAGCCTGGTCCAAGGCTGCGCGGTGGTGCGGACGGAATTCGCGGAGGACCATCCCGCTGAGCTGGCCGCCTTTTTGAAGGAATACGGCGCGTCCATCGACTACCTCACCCAAGACCCTGCGGACGCGGCAAAGCTCATCGAGAAGACCGGCGTGTTCACCAACGCGGCCGTGGCCGAGAAGGCCATCCCCCGCTGCAACCTGTGCTTCATCACCGGGGCGGACATGCAGCCGGTCATGGACGAATATCTCTCCATCCTCTACGACGCGGCCCCGGAGTCCGTGGGCGGCGCGCTGCCGGACGGCGGCTTCTACTACGTCGCCGAAGGTTGACATAACATGAACGGCAGACTGTGGGCAAAACGAATACTGGTCCTGGCCTTTTGGCTGGGGGTATGGGCGCTTTTGGCCGGCCTGGTGGAACGGGAGCTTCTGCTCCCGGGCCCCTGGGAGGTCGCAAAGCGCCTTTTTGCGCTCACAGCCACATGGGGATTCTGGCATATCACCCTGGTAAGCCTGGGCCGCATCCTGCTGGGGGCGGCGCTGGGCACGGCGCTGGGGGTGGCCCTGGCCATAGGCACCAGCCGCTTCGCCTTCCTGCGGACGGTGCTGAGCCCGGTGCTGTCGGTGATCAAGGCCGTTCCCGTGGCCAGCTTCATCCTGCTGGTGCTCATCTGGGTGGGCCGGGACATCCTGCCCTGCGTCATCGTGGTGCTCATGGTGGCGCCGGTGGTCTGGTCCAGCGTGTCGGCGGGCATCCGCACCACGGACAGAGAGCTTCTGGAGCTGGCAAGGGTCTATCGCTTCTCCCCCTGGCGGACCCTGAAGCGGGTATACGCCCCCTCCGTGGGCCCCTATTTTCTCGCGGCCTGCCACACCTGCCTGGGGCTGGCGTGGAAGTCCGGGGTGGCGGCGGAGGTGCTCACCGTGCCGGTCCGGTCCATCGGGCGTGAGCTCTTTGAGGCGAAACTCTACCTGGAATCGGTGGACCTGTTCGCCTGGACGGTGGTGGTGGTGCTCTGCTCCACCGCTCTGGAGAAAATATTGTCCGCAGCCGTGACAGGGCTGGGCCGGCGGCCCGCCTGGGGGGGAGAGCGGCCATGATATGGTTTGAGAACGTCCGCCTCTCCTACGGGGACAAGGTCGTGTTCCCCGGGGAGAGCCTGCACATAGCCCCCGGCGAGCGGGTGGCCCTCATGGGCCCCTCCGGCAGCGGCAAGACCTCCCTCCTGCGCATGGCAGCGGGACTCACGAAGCCCACCTCCGGGCGGGTGCAGGTGAACGCCAGGCGGCTGGCCTATGCCTTCCAGGAGCCCCGGCTCATGCCCTGGCGCACGGCGGCGGAGAACGTGAACGTGGTGCTGTCGGACCAGCCGGCCACCATGCCGGAAGCGCGCCGCTGGCTGGCGGCGGTGGGGCTTTCTGAGGCGGCGGACAAATTTCCCGCGGAGCTGTCCGGCGGGATGAAGCAGCGGCTGGAGCTGGCCCGGGCCCTGGCCTATGACGGGGACCTGCTGCTGCTGGACGAGCCCACCAAGGAGCTGGACGCGGAGACCAAACGGGTGATCATGCTCCTGCTCAGAGAGCATGTCAAGGGCAGGACCCTTCTCATGGCCACCCACGACATGGCCGAGGCAACAGTCCTGGCGGAGCGGATATACGTCATCGACCGGGACGGCATCCTCCCTGCGCAGATGCAATAAGAAACGGGACCGATGATGTCGGTCCCGTCTTTCGTTTTTTCAGCGCCTCAGCTTTGGAGGGCCGCCACCACGTCCTCCGCGGTGAGCACCACCGGCTGGCCCAGCTTCTCGCCCTGGCGGGCGCATACCGCGGCCAGATATCCGCTGTCCAGGTCGTACTCCATGAACTGCCAGCCGTCCAGGCCGTGGATCACGTCCTCCTGGTCCAGATCCAAAAGCTGGTCCTGGCTCACCGCCTTGACCCACGCCTCTTTCCGGGTCCATATCTGGAAGAAGGCGTGGTTCTGCTCATCCCGGGGCTTCTCCGCCAGCCAATCCCGCTCCCGGAAGTGGAACCGGCGGGCCACCGACATGTGGATGGGCTTGATCTGCTGCACGTCCACCCCCACCGGGTCGTCGCTGATGGCGCACATGGCGTAGGGCCCGGAGTGGGACAGGCTGAACTGCAGGTCGTCCCGCTGGGCGAACACAGGCTTTCCCGCCTGGAGAAAGCGCACCGGCTCCTCCGGGTGGACGCCGTGGCGCTCCATCACATAGCGCCAGAGAAGGCCCGCGCCGAAGCTGGCCTCCCGCGCCGGGGCATAGCGCAGCCGTTCCAGTCTCCGCCGCCGCCACCGGGGCAGCAGCTCCGCGTGTTCCTCCGCCAGGGGCGTGGCGCTGTTTTTCAGTACGAATACTTCTGTCATAACTCTCACCAATCCGGCGTGTACCAATAGTTATAGACTGTGTAATTCTGGATGTGGAACAGGTCCAGGTCCCCGTGCCGCTCCGGGCGGGTGTCCTCCAGCTCCACGTCGTAGAGCCAGTCCGTCCCCTCCTCATCGGGGATGACCACAAAGCTGTGAGGGCCATGGAACTGGTTGACCGTGGCGGCCACGATATGGGCTTCCTCCCCCAGGCACCGGGCCAGCAGGCCGAAGGTGGCCGCGTAGCCATAGCAGGTGCCGCCGCCGTAGCGGAAGAACCGTGTCGCCCGTTTGAATTCCCAGCCGGTGGAGCCCTCCTCCTCCGGCGTCTGGTCCCGGGGCGTGACCAGGTACTCAAAGTTGTTCTTCACATAGAGATAGACCGCCTGGAGGGCCTCCACGCCCTCCAGCTCGTCGGCGCCGCTGGCCGCGAGGGCCTCACGCAGTTTTTCATCCAGCGCCGCGCTGCCTGTGGTGTACCGCCCATCCCCGTCGAAGGACCACACGCCGTACGTCCCGCTGCGGATGAGGTCACCGTTCTCGTCGGCGGCATAGAGCCAGCCGCGGAGCCTGTACACTCCCTCTTCCCGGCGGGGGATCTCCCCCTCCGTCGCCGCGTCAGCCATCCAGGCCCACGCCTCGTCCTCGCCGTCCACGTCCTGGGGAAGCCCCTCTCCCAGAATGAGACGGCCCTCGTTCGGCGTCCTGCCGGACAGCTTCACCAGCGCCACCGCCGCCTCCCGGCGGGTGAGCACCTCCTCACGGCCGGAGAGCAGCCTTCGCTCCTCCACCGCCTGGGCCAGCTCCTCGGCCCGGTCGCCATCCCTGCCGGGCAGGCTCAGGCTGAGCCGGTCCAGCACATCGGCCAGGGCCATCCGCGTGACGGCCTCGTCCGGCGCCGCGCCCGGGTCCGTGATGTGGGCGGCCGCCGCCCGCTCCAGGGGCGTGTCCCCCGCGGGCAGGTCCTCCAGAAGGGCCTCCAGCGATACCGCCAGCTCCTGCCAGGTCAGCACGTCGTCCGGCCGGAACAGTCCCTCCCCCGCCAGGTGCATGAGGGCGGGGTGCTCGCTCTGGTCCGCCAGACGCAGCGGCAGCGGGGCAGGCGTAGGCTCCGGCGTAGGACTTGGCACAGCCGTGGGCGCGGGGGTGGCCGTGGCCGTCAAAGCTGACATGACCGCCTCAGACACCGTATCCGGCAGGGACGAGCGTATGCCCGACACCAGCGCGGCCAGGGCCAGAGCGGCCAGGACTATGTAAAGAATGTCTCTCTTTCTCATCTTCTCATCTGCTGTTCTGCTGTGTATTTTATACTATTTACCAAAAAATTACCATCAATTTCTGGAAGCATCTGGAAATAAAAACCACTAAATTTTCGCCCCTGAATGGAACAAAATGCCCGAAAAAGTCGCAGTTTCCACAAAATCGGAACCTCTTTCCTGTCGCCCTCGGATTTTTGCACAAAATCCCGGGCGCAGGCCCGGGATTTTGCCTATTTGACTTTAATTTCACATTTCCAGGTCCCGGATATAGACGATCTTGGAGCGGGGATCGGACTTGTCCTGCCGCTCTTCCACCTCGAAGCGGTCGATGGCCTTCACCATGCCGGAAAGCTTGGAAAAGCCGTAGCTGCGGGTGTCGAAGTCCGGGCGCTTCTTCTGGATGAGCTGGCCCACGGCCCCCAGAGACACGTAGTCGTCATCCCCGGCGCCGGACAGGTCCATGATGGAGTCGGCGATGAGCCAGACGATGCTGTCCGGGATCTGGCGGGCCTGCCCGCTCTCCGCGGCCTTGGGCTGCTCCTGGGCCTCCGGCTCCTTTTTGGCAGGGGCGGCGTTCTTTCTGGCGGGCTCCGCCTTCTTGGGCTCCACCTTCTTGCGGCGGGCGGGCTGGGCCGCCTTGGCCGTCACCTTCGCGGACTTCTCCCGGATGACCTCGATGTAGATGAACTTATTGCAGGCGGCGATGAGGGGGCTGGGGGTCTTCTGCTCGCCGATGCCGATGACGAACTGGCCCGCCTCCCGCAGCCGCCGGGCAAGGCCCGTGAAGTCGCTGTCGGAGCTGACAAGCACGAAACCGTCTGTGTTGCCGGAGTAGAGGATGTCCATGGCGTCGATGATCATGGCCGAGTCCGTGGAGTTCTTCCCCTTGGTGTAGGCGAACTGCTGCACCGGCGTGACGGAGTTGTCCAGCAGCACCTGCTTCCATCCCGCCAGGTTCCGGGTGGACCAGTCGCCGTAGGCCTTTTTCAGGTTCGGCGTGCCGTAGATGGCCACCTCCTCCATGATGCCCTGCAGGCAGTCCCGGGGGGCGTTGTCCGCGTCGATGAGCACGGCCAGGCGCAGGTTCTTGTCGTTATCTGTCATGGGCATAAGCATATCCCTCCATTTTGTCCTAGTATAGCCCACCTGGACGGGATTTGCAAATCAGTTTACATAACTACGGTTCAAAATGTAAACATTTCTTTTTAAAGGAAGAAAAAACTTGAAACGGGCCATACACTGTAATATAATATTTTAGCTTATGCGAATACTACGCAAGAGGTGTCAACAACTATGAGTGCTTCCAAAGACAAGCTGAACCGCAAGCAGCAGATCGAGGCGGGTACCGACAAGCGCACCGCCGCCCTGGCCAAGGAAAAGGCCCAGCAGCGCAAGAGCGCCATCACGTACACCATCGTGGCCGTGGTGCTGGTGATCTTTTTCGCCTTCATCTTCATTTATAACTCCAACTGGCCCAGCCGTCACCTGACCGCCGTGACCATCGACGGCAAGGACTACTCCGTGGCCCAGGCCAACTACTATTACTCCGCCGCCTACATGAGCTTCTATAACTCCTACGCCGATTACATGAACTACGGCCTGTTCTTCGACCCCAACGAGAGTCTGGACGACCAGGAGTACTCCGAGGGCATGAGCTGGCGGGATTACTTCCGGGACGCTGCCGTCCAGAACATGGCCCAGATCCAGATGTTCTGCGACGAGGCGGAGGCTGCGGGCTTCACCCTCTCGGAGGAGGACCAGGCCGCCTATGACGAGCAGATGGAGGCACTGTCCACCAACTGGTCCAGCCTGGGCTATGAGAGCCTGCAGCAGTTCATCAACCTGAACTACGGCAAGGGCGTGACCGAGGACATGATCCGTCAGGAGACGTACCGGGGCATGCTGGCCTCCGCCTATGCCACGAGCATCGGCGAGGGCTTTGAATATTCCACCGCCCAGCTGGATGCCCACTACGCCGACGAGGCCGACCAGCTGGATATGATAAGCTACGCCGTGTATTCCATCGCCGCCCCCGCGGAGGAGGAAGCCTCCGACGAGCCCGCGGATGAGACCGAGCCCGCCGACGAGACCGAGCCCGCCGAGGAGGCTGAGACCACCGAGGAGGCTGAGCCCGCCGAGGAAGCCGAGACCCCCGCGGAGCCCGCTGTGGACGCCGACGCCGTCCTGGAAGCCATCGACGGCACCGACGAGGAGACCTTCGCCGACTACGTGTCCGAGAACTTCGACGGCGCGGAGATCACCTCCTCCACCCAGGAGGGCAGCGTCCTGTCCGCCGACTATTCCCAGTTCCTGCTGGACAGCGCCCGTGAGGCCGGCGACGCCGACGTGATCGTGGCCGAGGACGGCACCACCTATATCGTGATGTTCCTGGGCCGCGACAAGAACGACTACAAGATGGCCTCCTTCCGGCACATCCTCATCAACGCCGAGGATGCCGACGGCGACGGCACTTACAGCGACGAGGAGATCCAGGCGGCCGCCGACGAGGCCCAGAGTGTCTACGAGGAGTGGCAGGCCGGCGACGCCACCGAGGACAGCTTCGCGGAGCTGGCCAACGAGCGCAGCGACGACGGCGGCTCCAACACCACCGGCGGCCTGTACGAGAACGTCTACAAAAACCAGATGGTGCCCCCCATCAACGACTGGCTGTTCGAGGACGGCCGCAAGGCAGGCGACACCACCGTGGTCAGCTATGACGGCCAGGCCGAGGGCGGCTACACCGGCACCCACGTGGTGTATTTCGCAGGCTTCAGCGACCTGACCTACGCCCAGTATCAGGCCGACAGCGAGATGCGCGCCGACGACTACGCCAGCTGGTCGGAGGAGCACATGGCGGGCTACGACCCCTCCACCTCCCACATGGACATGGTGGGCAAGAACCACTGATACACCTTAAAGATAACACACCCCAGGCGGGAGCATCTTTCCGATGCTCCCGTCTTTTTTATCCCTCTTTTTCCCCGCGAAACGGGGCGAAAAAGGACGCTCTTTCTTGACAAACGGGGGCCGTTGTGCGATAATAAGATTTGCTTAGGCTTTTAATAAGTTTAACGACTGTTGGGGAAGGAGTTTTCGTACAATGCTTAAAAAGACGATGGACGGCAACGAGGCCGCCGCCTACGCCAGCTACGCCTTTACGGAGGTCGCGACGATCTATCCCATCACGCCGTCCAGCCCCATGGCGGAGCACGTGGACGCCTGGGCCGCCAACGGGAAGCTGAATATGTTCGGCCAGCCGGTCCGGCTCATGGAGATGCAGAGCGAGGCGGGCGCCTGCGGCGCCATGCACGGCTCTCTGGAGGCCGGCGCCCTGTCCACCAGCTACACCGCCTCTCAGGGGTTGATGCTGATGATACCCCCGCTGTACCGCATCGCGGGACAGCTTTTGCCCGGCGTGATCCACGTGGCGGCGCGGACCGTGGGCACCAGCGCGTTCTCCATCTTCGGCGACCACTCGGACGTGATGGCCTGCCGGCAGACGGGCTTCGCCCAGCTGGCCTCCTCCTGCGTGCAGGAGTGCATGGACCTGGCGGCGGTGGCCCATCTGTCCGCCGTGAAGGCCCGGGTTCCCTTCATGCACTTCTTCGATGGCTTCCGCACCAGCCACGAGATCCAGAAGATCGACGTGCTGGACTACGAGGACCTGCGGAACATGCTGGACATGAACGCCCTGGCCCGGTTCCGGGCCAATGCTCTGAACAGCGAGCATCCCCTCATGCGCTCCACGGTCATCAACCCGGACACCGCCTTCCAGCTGCGGGAGGCCGTGAACCCCTATTATGACGCCGTGCCCGGCATCGTGGAGGAGTACATGGCCAAGATGAGCGCCCTCACCGGCCGGGACTACAAGCTCTTCAACTACTACGGCGACCCCGACGCGGAGCACGTGGTGGTGGCCATGGGCAGCGTGTCCGGCTGCCTGCAGGAGGTAGTGGACTACCTGAACAAGCAGGGCCGGAAGGTGGGCTTTTTGCAGGTGCGGCTGTACCGCCCCTTCAGCGCGGACCGCTTCCTGGCGGCCCTGCCCATGAGCTGCCAGGTGGTCACCGCCCTGGATAGGACCAAGGAGCCGGGCGCCAACGGCGAGCCCCTTTACGAGGACGTGTGCTCAGTCCTGATCCACGGCGGCCGTCACATCAAGGTCCTGGGCGGCCGTTACGGCCTTTCCAGCAAGGACACCACCCCCGCCCAGATGATCGCCGTGTACGACAACATGGCCGGGGCCCAGCAGGACCACTTCACCGTGGGCATCAACGACGACCTCACCCACCACTCCCTCCCCATCGGGGAGAACGTGGTCACGGCGGACGCCAAGACCATCTCCTGCAAGTTCTGGGGCCTGGGCGGCGACGGCACCGTGGGCGCAAACAAGAACTCCATCAAGATCATCGGCGACAACACGGACCAGTACGTGCAGGCCTATTTCGAGTACGACACGAAAAAGTCCGGCGGCGTCACCAAGAGCCACCTGCGCTTCGGCCACAACCCCATCCTGTCCACCTACTACGTGACCATGGCGGACTTCATCGCATGCCACAACCAGAGCTACATCCCCAAGTACGACATCGTCACCGAGCTGAAGCCCGGCGGCACGTTCCTTCTGAACTGCAACTGGTCCGACGCGGACCTGGCTGTCCACCTGCCCAATAAGGTGAAGCGCCTCCTGGCCCAGCGCAAGGCCAGATTCTACACCATCGACGCCACGGACATCGCCGACGATCTGGGCCTGGGCAATCGCACCAACACGGTCCTGCAGGCGGCCTTCTTCAAGCTGGCGGGCATCCTGCCCGTGGACCAGGTGGTGGGCTACATGAAGCAGGCCATCGAAAAGACCTACGGCCGCAAGGGCGAGAAGGTGGTGGCCATGAACTGCGCCGCCGTGGACGCGGGCCTCAGGGGCGTGCATGAGGTGGCCGTCCCCGCGGCCTGGGCGGACCTAAAAGACGAGCCCGAGGCCGTGGATACCACGTCCCCCTGGTACATCCGCACGGTGATGCACGCGGTGAACGCCCAGAAGGGCGACGACCTGCCCGTGAGCGTGTTCGCCGACCGGGCGGACGGCACCGTCCCCCTCGCCACCTCCAAGTATGAGAAGCGGGGCTTCGCCTCCCATGTGGCCAGCTGGGTGCCGGAAAACTGCATCGGCTGCAACCTGTGCTCTGTCATGTGCCCCCACGCGGCCATCCGGCCCTTCCTGCTCACCGACGAGGAGGCCCAGGCCGCCCCGGCAGGCTACGTCACCAAGGAGGCCAAGGGCAAGGGCTTCGACGGCCTGCGCTACCGCATCCAGGTGGACCCCCTGGACTGCACCGGCTGCGGCACCTGCGCCGCCTCCTGCCCCGCGCCCAGGAAGGCCATCGCCATGCAGCCCATCGAGAGCCAGCTCAACGAGCAGCCCAACTGGGACTACAGCCTGGCCCTGGCCCCCAAGAAGAACCCCATGGACAAATTCACCGTCAAGGGCAGCCAGTATGAGCAGCCCCTGCTGGAGTTCTCCGGGGCCTGCGCCGGCTGCGGCGAGACGCCCTACATGAAGATGATGACACAGCTGTTCGGCGAGCGGATGGTGGTGGCCAACGCCACGGGCTGCACCCAGGCATGGGGCTTCAGCATGCCCAGCTACCCCTACACCACCAAGCCCAACGGCCGCGGTCCGGCCATGTCCAACTCCCTGTTCGAGAACAACGCCGAGTACTCCCTGGGCATGGTCCTGAGCGTGCGGCAGCAGCGGCTGCGCCTGGCCAAGGAGGTCACCGAACTTCTGGCCGAGACGAAGGACGAAAAGCTCAAGGCGGCCCTCCAGGCCTGGCTGGACGGCTTTGAGGACAAGGAGCGCACCCTGGAGCTGAGCGACGCGGTGATAGACGCGCTGCGCGCCTGCCCGGAGAAGGGCGGCGTCATCGACGCGGTCCGCGCCGCCCAGGACCAGCTGGTGAAAAAGAGCATGTGGATGTACGGCGGCGATGGCTGGGCCTACGATATCGGCTATGGCGGTCTGGACCACGTGCTGGCCTCCGGCGAGGACGTGAACATCCTGGTAGTGGATACGGAGGTCTACTCCAACACCGGCGGCCAGGCCTCCAAGGCCACGCCCTACGGCGCGGTGGCCCAGTTCGCCGCCGCGGGCAAGCGCACCGGCAAGAAGGACCTGGGCATGCTGGCCACCCAGTACCAGAACGTGTACGTGGCCTCCGTGGCCATCGGCGCGGACCCGGCCCAGTTCATCCGGGCCCTCCAGGAGGCGGAGGCCCACAACGGCCCCTCCCTCATCGTGGCCTACGCCCCCTGCATCAACCACGGCATCGTCAAGGGCATGGCCTACTCCCAGGAGGAGGCGAAGCTGGCGGTGAAGAGCGGCTACTGGGTGCTGTACCGGTACATCCCCGAGCTGAAGGCCCAGGGCAAGAACCCCTTCATCCTGGACTTCACCAACCCCAAGTACGACCTGCGGGAGTTCTTCATGGGCGAGGTCCGCTTCAACTCCCTGCTGCGCACCTTCCCGGACCAGGCGGAGGCCCTGCTGGCCGAGGCCCGGACCCAGATGCGGGACCGCTGGGCAAGATACAACCACCTGGCCACCCAGGACTACTCCCACATGCTGGACGTGCTCAAAGACTACCCCATCGAGCCGCCCAAGGCATAAGGCAGGATATAGGAAAAGGCGGAACGCGCGAAGCGTTCCGCCTTTTTGTATTAAGGTGCGCCTTACATGGCCGGGCCGGTGGCCGAGGGGGTATACACCCGGGCCGCCAGCTCCTGGTTGAGGGCATACAGGCCCTTGGCGTCGGTGCCGAAGAGCTTCATCTTCTTCACCATATCGTCGGCGTTGGTCTCCTCCTCGCCCTGCTCCTTGATGAACCAGTCCAAAAACTGCATGGTCTTGTAGTCCTTCTGCTCGAAGGCCTCGTGGTAGATGGCGGTGATGAGGGAGGTCACGTACTGCTCGTGCTCATAGCCGGCCTCCAGGGGCGCCAGGTGGTTTTTGAACACCTTGTCGGGCTTGGCGATGGCGGCGAACTTCACCTTCTCGCCGCAGTTGATGAGGTACCGGCGGATCATGAACGCGTGGTCGCGCTCCTCCTGCGCCTGGACCTCATACCAGTGGGCGTAGCCGTCCAGGCCCTCGTCGGCGTAGTAGTTGGCGAAATCCAGGTAGAGATACGCCGAATACAGCTCCTTGTTGACCTGGTCGTTCAGCATTTCCGCGATCTTTTTGTTCAGCATAAAAAAGCGCTTCCTTTCCAAAATTGGCTTTTCCATATTGTACCGCGAAAGGAAGGGAAAATCAAGACAATATAGAAGCGGCGCTCAATGGGGCCCCCATGAAAGCCCAACGTAGTGGGTTTCATGGGGAGAAGGAGGAATGCCCCTGACCGACGAATGGGGCCCCGCTTTGCAGGTCCCCATTCGTCTTCAGGAGCATTCCGACGCAAAGCCCCCCTTGTGTAAAGGGGGGTGGCCCGAAGGGCCGGGGGGATTGTAAAAGACGACAATCCCTCAGACTCCGGCTAGTGGGGGCCCCCCGCACGAGCCCAGCGTAGCGGGTCGCGCGGGGAAAAGGAAGAAGGGTTTTGACCGATGAGGGGGCCTGGCTTGCCAAGGCCGCGAATCTTCAAAACCCTTCTGACGCTGACAGCTCCCTTTACACAAGGGAGCCTCCATAAGGTAGGAGCGGCGCTTCAAGCGCCGCTCCTGCCTTATACATCCCAGCCGACAGCTAATTGTTCCTCGTCCATCTGCCGTTCCAGGGCCTGCTCCACCAGCATGGCCACGTTGTCCTCGATGGCCTTCCGCCCCGCCTGGTACAGCTTCCGCAGACACCGGGGATTCCCCTTCTCCGCCGGGATCTTCGCCACCGCGCACAGCTCCCGGATGGAACTGGTCACCGACGTCCTATCCATGGGCGTCCTGTCTTTCGTCAGAAACACCGGGCCCTCTTTGATCCCGTTCCGCTCGGCATAGGAGGTGATCTCCTGGCACAGGCACTTGGGCAGCCGGATCAGCTTCCGGCTCTTCCCCTCGCCGATCACGGCCTGCCCCGCATGCGCCGCCTCCGCCGTGATCTTCGGCAGCTCCTGCACCGGCAGGTCCGCGTTGGCGAACACCTTGATCAGCAGGTAAACGCGCTCCCGGCCCAATAACTGCGCCGTCTGGAGCAGATGTATGTACTCGTTTCGCGTCAGCTCCGGAGCCACGGACGCTTCCGTCTCCAGCGTGTCCCGCAGCTGGTACTCCCGGTGGCCCATGTACTCCACATAGGAGTTGGCGGCGGAGATATGGATATTGGCCGACCGGGGCGCGAACCCCTCCGCCAGCAGCGCCTCCCGGCACTGTTCCAGGGTCCCGCGCCGGATGCGCCCGTCCTCGGGCAGCTCATGGGCCAGCCGCTCCAGCTCCCGGCGGTAGCGTTCCACCGTGTCAGGGGTCCGGCCGTTTTCCAGCAGGTAGTCCAGGAAGCCCCGGATATTCTCCTCTGTCATGGGGACGCCCTCTTCCCGCCGCGTCACCCGCGGGGATGTGGTCAGCCTTATTGTATCCATAGTCGATTTCCCTCCCTCAGTCAGCGCCGAAGGCGCTGACAGCCCCCTCGTCTGAGGGGGCCTTTTTGGATCCCCCTACCTTTTAGCCTCCCTCAGACGAGGGAGGTGGCTCCGGCGTCAGCCGGAGACGGAGGGAGTGAGCCCCGTTTTAAGAAAGGGGGCAGGGCATTCGCCCTGCCCCCCGTTGGGTTATTGCTTATGTGTTTTTACTGTTTACCTGTTTTCTCAGGCAGCGGGATCGCCCTTCGTGAAGTGGCCGTTGACGAAGTCGCCGTTGGCCTTCGTCCAGGTGATCTCACCGAAGTGGCCGCTGTTCCGGTCGGTACGGGCATAAGCCTCGCCGCCGGGAACACCGCTGTCGGTGATCCAGCCGCTCAGCAGCTTGCCCTGCACGCCGCCCTTGTCGGAGGTCTGCAGCATGAAGTAGGCGTTGCCGATCTTGTGGAAACCGGTCAGCATCTTGGCGTCGGCGTCCACGTAGTACCACAGGCCGCCCTTGCCATAGATCCACTTGCTCTTCTGCAGGACCTTGTCCTTGTAGTAATACCAAGTGCCGTCAGAGGCATGGACCCAGCCGGTGCCGGAAGCGGGAGCGGCGGGGATCTCAGGCGTCACAGGCGTGCTGCTGGCAGCCTTCAGGGCAGCCTTCGCGTCAGCCAGAGCCTTCGTCGCGGCTTCCATCTCGCCCTTGGTGTTCGTGTCGGTGATCGCCTTCGCGGCGTCCAGAGCGGCCTTGAACACCTTCCAGGTCTCAGCGGTGTAGTCGGCTTCCTTCAGGGTCTCGGCGTCCTTGATGGCCTCTTCCAGAGCGGCCTTCGCGTCGGCCTTCTGCGCGGCGTCGGTCTTCACCAGGCCGGCGACAGCGGCGTTCAGGACCTTCGCGGCGTTGGTCAGCTCAGGCTGAGTCGGGTTGGCCTTGGCCAGCACCTTGTTGGCGGCGGCCAGAGCGTCCTTCAGGACCTTCCAGGAAGCGGCAGTGTAGTTGGCCTCGGTGTACCCACCGGCGGCCTTCACGGCGGCCTCCAGCTCGGTCTTGTCGATCTCGTCCAGCTTCACCAGAGCGGCCATGTCGGCCTTCAGCTCGGTGACAAGCGCGTCAATGGAGTGCTGCAGATACTTGTACTTATTGCCCGCGCAGGCGTCCAGAGCGGCCTTCGCAGCGACCATGGTCTCCTTCAGGGGGCCATAGGTGTTGAAGGTGTAGACGGGAGTGCCCTCGTCCTGGGTCTTCTCCACGGGGCCGACCATCTTCTCAGCTTCGGCGAACGCGTCGGCCAGGGCCTTGGTGTCGGCAGGCTTCTGCTCCAGGTAGCTGCACAGCTGCAGGATATCGCCCACGCCGTAGATCGTATTGCTGGCGATGTCGATGCCGTCGATGAGCTTCTTGTGGTTGTACAGGGTGTTGCCCGCGGTGCGGTCGCTGATCAGGGTCCGCACGTTGCCGATGGCGGTCTTGATGGTGTCGAACGCGCCGGCGAGCCGGGCCTCCTCAGTGGAGCCCTTCAGGTTCTGCTTGCCCTTGCTATTCGTCGCGTAGTCGTCCTTGACCAGCTTCGCGGCGGCATTGATGATAAGACGGGCGGCCTTCACATTGTTAGACCAAGCGGTGACCATGGGCTCGATCTCGAACTTGACCTCGTTATCGACCTTGAAGTCTTTCGTCGTGCCCTTCTTGCCCGCGTCGCAGTACCGGACCTGCACCCGATAGGTGCCGGCTTTCAGGGTACTGTCGTCCTTGGGCGCGGCAAATTCCCAACCACTCGGCGTGAGGCCGTTTCCGAACGCGGCAGACTCTGCGACCGTGTCGTCGTTCTCGTTCACCACGGCCAGCCACACATCGTACTTCTTCATGGCCTCTGCTGCTCCGGTGTCGGAGGCCTTCAACCAATCAGCTTTCGACGAAGCCCAGAAAACCACGCTGCTATGGCCACTATTCTTCAGCAGAGTCGTGTTCTTATTGACCAGTGTGATGACGTCGGAAGTACCCTCGATCATCCAATCCTTATTAGCAACATCAGGCAAGAACCGATATTCGGCGGAGGCAAGCTTGGGGAAGGTGACGTCTTTCGTGGTCTCATTGATATTCTTGATCACGAAGTCGTTACCGTCGCCGATCTCTCTCCAATCGGGGTTGTCGGGGTCAGAGCTCACGTCCTTGTAGAAGTGGATGCAGACGGTGTCGCCATCTTGGAATTCATCGGCACTACCACCAGCCTGACTGGTATTGTTGATCTGGAAGGTGACGACCCACTTCGTCCCATCGTCGCTCAGCTTCCACTTATGTGTGGACTTGGTCTCAAGGCCCTCAAGGATCGGTATGATCTCGTTATCAGGGTCCGCGGGCATTTTGTCCTTCTCGTACTCATCGACCTCACCAGACTTCGTGGTGAACCAAAGGTTCTTTTCGCCAGCCTTCTTCGCGGTATCATTCGGCTCCACGTGCCAGGCAACGCCGTACCTGTAGCCGTCGATCGCGGGATACTCCTGGGGCGTATCTGCGCTGCCTTTTGCGTGATCCTTGACCTGGTCGCTGTCATCGAAATTGGTCACGGAGATATCTACCGTCACACACAACTTTCCCCAAGTCGGAGTTTCACCAAACGTCCTAACGCTGCTCTTATCCAGCTCGATGGTGGGCTTGCCCACTTCCACCAGGGCGTTCTTCAGGTGCTGCATGGCCATGTTTACATTATACAGGGTCACGCCATACTTGAAATCGTTGGTGCTGTTGGTCTTGTCGGCCACCAGATTGGACAGCCGATAACGATAGTTGTTCTCGGCATTGGGCTTAGTGCTGGTGAGGTTGTCCCAGGGGATGTCCAGGACATAATCACGGGCTTTGTAGAACTCCTCCCCGGGGATGGAGCCCAGCAGGGCGTTCACGTCAGCCAGATCCTGCTCGTTGGGCTTGGAGGCAGCCGCCTCCTGGGCCATGGCGTCCAGGGCCAGCATCGCCACTTCCTTATAGTCGGCGTAGGAGACCTCAAAGGCCGTAGCCACGTCATAGTAGGAATCGATGGCCCGCTGCAGCTCGTCCAGATAGGTGGTCTTATAGGAATCGTTCCAAGTCGTGTCGGTGCCCACGTTCAGCGTGTCGGAGATCTTGGAATCCAGCGTCGGCACCTCGCCATAATCATCAGCAGTACTAGCAGCATAACTGGAGTGCCAGTGGTCCTCGATGAGCTCCTTCAGGCCGTCGATGTTCAGATGGTCCATGTAGTTGCCGTCTTCGTTATAGATGTCGTCCACCAGCTCATGCTTGCCGCCGGCCAGGTACTCTTCCAGAGCGGCAGCGGCCTTCTCCACGTTGGAGGTGTTGACGGTCACGTCCACCTCGACGCCGTCGACGCCTTCCAGGTACTTCTGAGCGGTCTTCAGGACGGTCTCGAAGTCACCGGCCGCCTTCAGGAAGGGGTCGTTCTTCACGGGGTCCTTCACGTACTCCTCGAAGAGCTTGGTCAGGTCCTCATCGCCAAAATCGAAGTCGATCATGCGGAGAGTGCCGTCCTGCACGTCGGGAAGCAGCTCCTCAGCGGCCTCAACGGCCTGGTACAGAGCCCAGTGAGCTTCCTTGGTGACCACGCCCAGCTTCACCAGCAGGGGCAGGTCCTCTTCCTCTTCCTCAACGACCAGAGCGGCCGCCACCTCGGGTGCCTCCACAGGCTCCTCTTCGGCAACGGGCTCTTCCACGACCTCGGCCTCGGGAGCTTCGGGCTCCACAGGGGCCTCGGGTGCCTGCTCCACGACTTCGGTCACGGTCTCTGCTTCGAACTCGTCAGCCGCAAGGGCCGGGACGCA
>CANRNF010000045.1 GCA_947631865.1 uncultured Oscillospiraceae bacterium
TGGCTTCCCTTTTGGCATAAGCAACACCCCATTCGTTATCAGTATACCATACTGTCTAACAAATGGGGTGCTGTTCAGACTGGACCGGCCGGGTATTTCGTTCTATAATAGGAAAAAAGGGGAGATAAGCAGATATGAGAAAAGGAAGGATCATCCTGCTGGCCGTACTGCTGGCGGTGATATTGGCGGGGGAGCTGTATCTCTTCACCCGCTGCACAAGAGGGGATATCCCCATCCCGGCGCAGCTTTCCCAGACATTGGCCGAGGCGCGGAGCACCGCTGCGGTGTCGGAGACCATGCCTCCGGCCCCGGTGATCACGGCGCCGCCCATCAGCTATACCAGCCCGCCCATCCCCACGGCGCCGCCCGCGACCCAGCCGCCACAGGCGTCCGCGCCGCCCGCTGACACGGCTACGCCCATTCCCACGCCTACGGCCACGCCTATGCCCTCGGCGCCGCCCACGGAGGCCCCGCCAACCCCGGCGCCGGTGACCCCGCCGCCGGGAACGACGGTATCCAGCGGCAGCGCCAGCTCCAGCACGGGGACCAACCTGAACCTCTCTATCTCCTGGCAGGCGGTGGATATGGGCGGCGGCACCATCAGGGTCACCGTGAGCGGTTCGGTCACCTCCTACAGCCTGCAGGTCATCAGCGAGCCGGTGACGGTGTCCGTGGCCGGCTACAGCACCACCGTCATGGGCAGCGCTGTGAACGTGCCTGACGGCACCACCAGCCTCACGTCCACCAGCCTTTTCAGCACCACCATTGATGTGCCCAGCGGCACGGTGGGGGACCTGACCGCTACCTGGAACTTCCAGGGCTCCTACAGCGGCGTGAGCCTGCCCACGGTCACCGCCTCGGGTTACATGGGATAATAGCGCCAAAACCGCTATTATCCCCCCCAAAATACCAGTCGTGCTCCCGGCTTGCGCCGGAACCGCACGACATGGGATAGATAGAATATGAAAATGCCCCGCCTGCGGCGGGGCTTTCTGTATGGACTTATTCCTGGATGGAGCGCAGGGTCTTTCGGAACTGGAAGAAGAACAAGATGGAAGTGAATGTGACGGCCACGACGTCTGCCACGGGCTCGGCGGTGTACACCGCCATGGTCTTGTCCGCCATGAGGTGGGGCATGAGGTAGATGAGGGGCAGGAGCAGCACGAACTTCCGCATGATGGCCACGATGGCAGAGGCTCCGGCCTTCCCCAGGGACATGAAGGTCATCTGGCAGGCCACCTGGATGCCGAACAGGAACATAGCTCCGCAGTAGACCCGAAGGGCCCGGGCGGCGAAAGCCAGGAGGGTGGGGTCCGGCGTGAAGATGCCGGCGAACAGCCGGGGGAAGAGCATGATAAGTGCCCAGAGACCGCAGGCATAGGCGAGGCTCACGGTCAGAAGAAGCCGGAAGGCGGCCTTGACCCGGGGGGCGTTTTTCGCGCCGAAGTTGTAGCTCAGTATGGGCTGGGCGCCCTGGCTGAGGCCCTGCAGAGGCATCATGGCGAACTGCATGACGCTGGTGAGGATGGTCATGGCTCCCACGGCCACGTCACCGCCATATTTGAGAAGCGACGAGTTGAAGCACACGGAGATGACGCTCTCGCTGCTCTGCATGACGAATGGCGCGATGCCCAAGGCTACGCAGGGGAGGGCCAGACTCATGCGCAGGGGGAGGGTGTCTTTTTTGAGCCGCAGGATGCTCTTGGGGCTTGAAAGAAACTTCACAACCCAGGCGCAGGAGATGCCCTGGCTCAGCACCGTGGCCAGCGCCGCGCCCCGCACGCCCATGTGCAGCAGGAAGATGAAGATGGGGTCCAGGATGATGTTGCACACCGCGCCGATGAGGACGGTGAGCATGCCCATCTTGGCGAAGCCCTGGGCGGTTATGTAGGCGTTCATGCCCAGGGTGATCTGGACGAAGGCGGTGCCCAGGGCGTAGATGCGGATGTAGTCCACGGCGTAGCCAATAGTATTCTCGCTGGCGCCGAAGGCCATGAGAAGGGGCCGGTGGAAGACCAGGAGCAGGGCCGTGATGACAAGGGAGACGATAAGCTGGAGGGTGAAGCAGCTGCCCATGGTCCTCTCCGCCGAGTCGTTGTCGCCCTTGCCCATGAAGATGGAGGCCCGGGGCGCGCCGCCGGAGCTTATCAGGGCGGCGAAGGCGGACACGAACAGGATGATGGGCATGCACACACCCAAGCCCGTGAGGGCCAGGTCGCCGCTGCCCGGCATGTGGCCGATGTAGATCCGGTCCACGATGTTGTAGAGCATATTGATGAGCTGGGCCGCGATGGTGGGGATGGCCAGCTTGAAAAGGAGCTTTCCTACGGGCTCGGTGCCCAGAAAGTCATTGTCTTTTTCCATGGAAACGCCTCCTTGCAAACAAGTAGATTTTACCGCATACCGACCGCACCGTCAAGCGCCCGGCCGTTGCGGCGGGGACGGAAACATGCTATACTGAAGAAAAAAGAAGCAAGGAGCGGCCGCATATGACATACGATTTCGATACGGTCATCGACCGGCGGGGGACCAACGCCATGAAGTGGAACGTGGAGCCCGGGGAGCTGCCCATGTGGGTGGCGGACATGGACTTCATGACCGCCCCGGCCATCGTGGAGGCGGTGAAGGCCCGGGCGGAGCATGGCATATGGGGCTATACGGCCCTGCCGGACGCCTGGTACGACGCCTATATCAGTTGGTGGCGGGACCGCCACGGTCTTTTGATGGAAAAGGACTGGCTGCTGTTCGCCACGGGCATCGTGCCCGCCATCGGCAGCGTCATCCGGCGGCTCACCGCGCCGGGGGAAAAGGTGCTCATCCAATCGCCGGTATACAACTGCTTTTTCTCCGCCGTCACCGACAGCGGCCGGCAGGTGAAGGACTGCCCTCTGGAGTATAACGACTGGACTCAGACCTACAGCATCGACTTCCACAAGCTGGACACGGCCCTTTCCGACCCCGCCGTGCGCCTGATGCTGCTTTGTAACCCCCACAACCCCACGGGCAACATCTGGGATAAGAAGACGCTGGCGGCCATCGGCGAGCTGTGCGCCCGCCATGGGGTGACGGTGCTTTCCGACGAGATACACTGCGACGTGACGGACCCGGGGGTGGATTACGTGCCCTTCGCCTCCGTGTCGGAGGCATGCCGGGATATGTCCGTCACCTTCATCGCCCCCACCAAGGCCTTCAATCTGGCGGGGCTGAAGACGGCGGCGGTGGCGGCGCCTGATAAGGCTCTGCGGGGGCGGGTGCAGGCGGCGCTCCATGCCGACGGGGTCGGCGAGGTGGGCGCCTTCGCCGTGGACGCAACGGTGGCGGCCTTCACAAAGTGCGGCGATTGGCTGGACGGGATGCGCGAGTACGTTGCGGAGAACAAGCGGCTGGTGCAGGAATTTCTGGAAAAGGAGCTGCCCCAGGTGAAGGCGGTGCCGTCGAAGGCCACGTATCTCCTGTGGCTGGACTGCTCGGCGCTGCACTGGACCACGAATCGGGATCTGGCCGGGGCCATCCGGGGGTATACGGGCCTGTTCCTCAACGCCGGAGGGATGTACGGCGATGCGGGCCGGGACTTTCTGCGCATGAATCTGGGCTGCCCCCGGTCGCTGGTGGAAGATGGGCTGCAACGCCTGAAGAAAGGCGTGGAGGCCTGGGAGAAGGCGTATTTTTCGGTCATGAGTTGAGGGACAGAGATGGAATGCACACTGAAAAACGAAAAATTCACCGCCGCGGTGACTACCACAGGCGGAGAGCTCATCTCCTTCCGGGATGGGACTGGCCGGGAGCGGCTGTGGCAGGGGGACCCGGCTGTCTGGGCCGGTCGGAACCCCATCCTCTTTCCTGCCATCGGAGCTTTGAAGGGCGGGGGCGCAGTCTTTGACGGGACCTTTTATCCCCTGTCCCGCCACGGCTTCGTACGGGGCCGGGAGTTCGCCCTGGCGGAGCGGGGCGAGGATTTTGCGGTGCTGGAACTCACCGAGAGCGCAGAAACCCAGGCCCAGTACCCCTATCCCTTCCGGCTGCGGGTGCGGCACGCGCTGACGGAGGCGGGCTTTGAGACCAGCTTTACCGTGAGGAATACCGGCGCGAAACCCATGCCCTACTGCATCGGCGGCCACACGGCCTATCTGTGCCCGATGCGTGAGGGGGAAGCCTTCGAGGACTACTGCCTGGCGTTCGATGAGCCGGAGGACGCGGGCTCCATCGCCGTGGGGGCGGGCGGCCTGCTGGAACGGCGGTATCTGGACGCGCCCCGGCTCCGGGGGGAGAGGACCATCGACCTGCGCCACGGGATATTCGACGGGGCGGACACCCTGGTCTTCGACGGCCTGCGCTCCAAAGCGGTGTCTCTGGTGAGCCGGGATACCGGACACGGCGTTCGGGTGACCTTCGGGGACTTCCCCATGCTGGGGATATGGACCATGCCCCACAAGAAAGGGCCGTATCTCTGCATCGAGCCCTGGCAGGGCTGCGCCGGATACGAGGACGAGAGCGGCGTGTTCACGGACAAGGCCCACTGCGTGACGCTGGCCCCGGGGGAGGAGCGGACCCACCGTTTCTCAGCGGAGTTTATATAATTGTTCTCTCCCTCAGTCACCGCCAAAGGCGGTGACAGCTCCCTCGTCAGAGGGAGCTGCAAATAGAATAGAGAAAGCCCCGGCTGAAAGGCCGGGGCTTGATGCTGTATTCGCTTATTACAGGAACTTGATCAGGTTGAACGCCGCTACCAGGCCGCAGAACATGATGGACACGGTGGAGCAGAGCTTGATCAGGATGTTCAGGCTGGGGCCGGAGGTGTCCTTGAAGGGATCGCCCACGGTGTCGCCCACGACAGCCGCCTTGTGCTGCTCAGAGCCCTTGCCGCCGTGGTTGCCCCGCTCGATGTACTTCTTGGCGTTGTCCCAGGCGCCGCCGGCGTTGGACATGAACACGGCCATGGCGAAGCCGGTGACGGACACGCCGCCCAGCAGGCCCACGACGCCGGTGGGTCCAAGGATGAGGCCCGTGGCGATGGGGACGATGACAGCCAGCAGTGCGGGCACGACCATCTCATGCAGAGCGCCCTTGGTGCACAGCTTCACGCACTGGGAGTAGTCGGGGTCGGCCTTGTATTCCATGATGCCCTTGATCTCCCGGAACTGACGGCGGACCTCCACGACGATGGACTGGGCGGCCTTCTGCACCGCGCTCATGGTGAAGGCGGAGAACACGAAGGTCAGCATAGCGCCCACGAACATGCCCACGAGAACGGTGGGGCTGGTGAGGGTGAAGTTCAGCGCCTCGGCGGTCTTGCTCTGGGCCATGTTGACGTAGTCGACCAGCAGAGCCAGAGCGGTCAGGGAGGCGGAGCCGATGGCGAAGCCCTTGCCGGTGGCGGCGGTGGTGTTGCCCAGGGAGTCCAGCGCGTCGGTGCGCTCACGGACCTCCTCAGGCAGGCCGCTCATCTCGGCGATGCCGCCGGCGTTGTCGGCCACGGGGCCGTAAGCGTCGGTGGCCAGGGTGATGCCCAGGGTGGAGAGCATGCCCACGCCGGCGATGCCCACGCCGTACAGGCCCTGGTTGAAGGCCGCGGAGAAGGCGCCGCCCTCGCCCATGATGTCGGTGGAGCCGCCGGCGGCGAAGTAGCTCAGCAGCACGGCCACGCCCACGATCAGGATGGAGGACATGGTGCTCTTCAGGCCCAGGGAGATGCCGCCGATGATGATGGTGGCGGAGCCGGTCTCAGACGCGGCAGCCAGCTCCTGGGTGGGCTTGTAGTTGTCGGAGGTGTAGTACTCGGTGAAGTAGCCGATGGCGCAGCCGCCGACCAGGCCGGCCAGGATGGCGATGTAAACGCCAAGCCAGTGCTGCTCAGCGCCCAGCACAAAGTAGCACAGGGGGCAGGCCAGCACCGCGCTCAGGACAGCGGCGGTATAAGTACCGGTACGCAGGCTCTTCAGCAGGCTCATCTGGGTGGCGTCTTCCTTGGTCTTGATGAGGAAGGAACCGATCAGGGAGCAGGCGATGCCCACAACGGCCAGGGCCAGGGGCAGGAACATGCCAGACCAGCCGTAGCCGGCGGTGCCGGCGAGAGCGAAGGTAGCCACGATGGAGCCCACATAGCTCTCGAACAGGTCGGCGCCCATGCCGGCCACATCGCCCACGTTGTCGCCCACGTTGTCGGCGATGGTGGCGGGGTTACGGGGGTCATCCTCGGGGATGCCGGCCTCGACCTTGCCCACAAGGTCGGCGCCCACGTCGGCGGCCTTGGTGTAGATACCGCCGCCCACACGGGCAAACAGGGCCACGAAGGAGGCGCCCATGCCGTTCATCACCATGATGTTGGCGATCTCATGGGGCTCGGTCATGTGCATCAGGTACTTCAGCACAAAGAACCAGATCGTGATGTCCAGCAGGCCCAGGCCCACGACCACGAAACCCATGACGGAGCCGGCGGAGAAGGCCACGTTCAGGCCCTTGTTCAGGCTCTCGCTGGCCGCGTTGGCGGTGCGGGCGTTGGCGTTGGTGGCGATCTTCATGCCGATGAAGCCGGCCAGCACGGACCAGATGCCGCCGGTCAGGTACGCGATGGGCGTCACCTTGGGGATCATGGTGCCGTTGGAACCAAAGGCGATGATCACCAGGATCACGAACACAACGCAGAACACCTTGGCCACGGTGGTGTACTGGGCCTTCAGGTAGGCGTTGGCGCCCTCACGGATGGCGGAGGCCAGCTTCACCATCTTGGGGGTGCCCTCGGAGGCGCGCATGACCTTGTTCCGCTGCATCAGAGCGAACAGCAGGGCCACCGCCGCGCCGGCGAAGCCGATCCAGAACAGATTTTCAAACATAGATGAAAATCACTCCTCAAAAAAGTTTTTTGCAAATTCTGCATACTATATAATATACTGTTTGGCCGCCATTTTCAAACAAAACTTTGCATTTTCGCCAGGCAAAACATAGTTTGGTGATAGTAGCCAAATACAGGGCTTATTTTTGGCGTTTAGAGGTAAAAAATGGCGCCCCCGGCAGGAACTGTCCGTTGCCGGGAGCGGCGAAAAACGCTATGATAGGTCTATGAAAAAGTTCTTACATACTTTTAAGGATATCTCCCCCGGCGGACTTCTGGCGGTGCGGGTCATTCTGGCACTGTGCTGCCTCATGGCCTTCGCCGGATTTCTCCTGTGCCTGTTCGCCGGGGAGCCGGGGGTGCGGAGCCACTATACCTATAGGCTGGCAAAGGCCCTGGGAGACGCCCCGGCGGGGGTGCTGCTTCTCGCGGGGATAGGCCTCATCATTTTTGAGTCGAGCCGATGAGCTTTTCCAGCTCCTCCCGGGTGACCAGCACGTTCAATACGTCCAGCAGGGCGTTGGCGGTGAGCCCCGCGGGCAGGTCCAGGGCTTTCTGGAGCGCCGCCCGCCGGGCGGCGCTGTCGGGATGTCCCGACAGACCCAGCTCATAGAGCTCCGCCTTGGTCAGGGGCGGCACGCAGCCTGTGGCCGCCTCGCCGTCGACAGTGGCTCCTGCCCGGCGCAGGGCGGCCTCCAGTATATCCGGGCTCATGCCCTCCACGCCCAGAAGTCCCTCCTTGGAGGGGTTTTTTTTGCGCCTCTCCTTGCCGGGAACATCGGGGATGTAGGCGTGCTTCACGAGAGCAGGGTCGATGGCGGACTTCAAAAAACTACGGATAAGGAAACCGCCGCCGTCGCTGTCCGTGAGGACGATGAGCCCCCTTGCCTGGGCCAGCCGTCGCAGCAGGGCCAGCTTCTCCCCGTCGGAAAAGACGCCGAAACCGGCGGTGTCCACGATGACCGTGTCCACGATGTTGGAAAGGGCGGCCTTGTCGTAGCGGCCCTCCACCACGATGGCCTCTTTGATCGTGAGCTTTTTCATGCTCTGTCCATGGCCAGGCGTACAAGCAGCTCCTTCATGAGGGCTTCCGGCTCGCCGCCAGTGTCTTTCATGGCGAAGTCGCATGCTTCGCAGAAGCTGACGGCCCGGGCCAGCCTCTCCTGGGAGAAGTTTTTGCAGGCCTGGCGCAGCAGCCGCAGGGGGTAGGACTTGCCGGTGAGCTCCGGGATACAGGCGGTGATGAAGGCCTCGCCCTGGCCGCTGCTGTCGGCCAGGCTCGCGATATAGAGCCGGCGGAACTGCTCGCCGATCATGGCGATCTGCCGCTGTGGCGGCTCGTCTTTGTCGGCCAGCAGGTCTGCCAGCAGACGGGCGGCCTTGTCGTAGTCCCCGGCCCCCAGGGCATTGGTCAGGTCGAAGATGGTGGTCTCCGGGGCTTTCTTCGCCACGGCGTCGATGTCAGAGCGGGTGATGGCGTCCCCTTTGGCGTAGCCCGCGATCTTCGTGATCTCCGGGATGAGGCCGTTCATCCGCTCCCCGCAGACCCAGATGAGGTAGCTGGCGGCGGCACCGTCCATGTGCTTGCCCAAGCTCTCCGCCCGGCGGATGACCCAGGTGCGCAGCTCCCGGTCCCCGGGGCTGGCGAAATCGATGTCCACCCCCGCCTTCTTCATGGCCTTGACCACGGCCAGACGGCTGTCCGGGGCGTAGCCGGGGGAGAAGACGAAGGCCACGGTAGCCCATTCGGGCACGTCCTCCAAAAAGGCTTTCAGCCCCTCGGCGTCATAGTTCCCGGTGCGGTTCACGTCCAGGTCCCGGACCTCGGTATAGGTGCGCTCGCCCATGAAGGGCATGGCCTCCACGCTCTCCCGCAGGGCGCCCATGTCCAGACCGGGACCCTGGAGGCGGTGGCTGTTGAAGGCCTCCGTGCCCTCGTCGAAGCACAGCTTTTTCAGCTCCCCGATATAGCTGTCCCGCAGGTAGTCCTCCTCCCCGTGGAGCAGATAGACCCGCTGGGGGCCGTCCTGGCGGAGCTTTCGTATCTCGGCGCCGTAGTCCAGCGTCGGCTTTTCCTTACCGGCCATCCTCAGGGCCTCCTTCCCGCAGTTTGATAATGATGTTCCCATCCAGATCCGTGCGCCGGACTTGGGCGCCGTATGTATCCAGCCGGGACAGCGTCTCCTCCGCCGGCTGGCCGAAACTGTTATACCCCACGGATATGACGGCGGTCTCCGGCTGGGCCGCCCGGAGGAACAGGGCGCCGGAGGCGGTCTTGGAACCGTGATGGCCCACCGCCAGGATGTCCACGTCCGGAACGGCGCCGTCCCGGAGCAGCGCCCGCTCCGCCTCCTCGCCGGCGTCCCCCATGACGAGGGCGTCCGTGTCCAGGGCATGGGCCAGGACCACGATGCCCTGCTCGTTCAGGTCGGTCCCGGCCTCCGGCAGCAGCAGGTCCAGGGACAGATCTCCCACCGTCATAGTTTTAGGCTCGGAGAGGGTGACCACCTCCGTACCTCTTGCATCCGCGGCGGCCAGGATGGGCGCCAGGAGCGCGTCGCCGTCATCTGCCGCTGCGGGCAGGACCAGCCGGTCCACCTTCGTGCGGTACAGGAGCGTCTCCGCGCTGTTTGCGTGGTCTGCGTGCAGGTGGGTGAGCACCAGCATGTCCAGCCGGGTGCGGCCGATGCTCTGCAGGTAGTTCGCGGCCGTGTCCCCGGCGTTATCCAGGGCGCTTCCGCCGCAGTCCACCGCCACGGCACACTGGCTGTCCGCGAGGATCACACACTCGCCCTGGTCCACGTCCAGCGCGGTGAAACGTGCCTGCCCGGCGGGGATGGCAAGCTTGCCTGCCAGGAGCGTCAGGCCGAGGGCCATGAGGGACAGGCATATGGGCACGTCCACCCGTATCTTCCTGCGCCGCTTCCGGGCGAGAAACCACAGGCAAAAGGCGGCGTAGACGAACACCAGAAACAGGACCGTGGGCACGCTGCCGGCCCAGAGCCCGGCGAAGGGCAGGGAGGCGACGGCCCGGTAGACGGCCATGCACCACTTCACGATCCAGCCGAGCAGCCAGGCCATCGCCGTTCCCGCGGCGGGGAACAACGCGCCCACGGCGCAGGATACGTATCCGCCGGCAAAGACGATCTCCGCCGGGAAAAGGGTCAAAAGGTTCGCCGCAGGTGAGAGCAGAGGCACCTGGCCGAAATAGAGGGCCGAGACAGGCAGGGAGAGGGCGGTGGCGCCTATGGTGCAGACAAGATCGTCCACCACGAAGGCCACGGCCCTGTTGTGCATGGGGAGCCGCCGGCCCGCCCATGCCAGCATAGGCGGCAACAGGCATACCATCCCCGCCATGCAGGCGAAGCTCAATTGAAGCCCCACGCCGCCGATGGCCATGGGGTTGACGAGCAGCAATAAAAGCGCCGCGGCACCGAGACAGGTGGGCCCGTCCGACTCCCGGCGGAACACCGGCGCCAGCAGGTACAGCGTCTGCATCACCGCTGCCCGGACGACCGAAGCCCGCCATCCGGCCATGAGGGCGAACAGCCACAGGATGGGCAGGCACAGCAGGTTCGTCCGGCGGCTCCGGCCCAGGAGCAGCTGCAAGAACGTCACCAGCACGAACATGTGCATGCCGCTGACCGCCACGATGTGCAGCACCCCGGCGGTGCGCATGGCGGTATAGTTGGCCGCGTCCTCCTCCAGGCCGGTGCTGTCCCCGGTGAGCAGGGCCTTCACGAAGGGGGCGCTGCCGGCGGGGAAGAGGCGGTCCACCAGTTCCTTCACCGCCTGGCTCAGCCGCTGGGGAAAGTAGATCCAACTGCCCGGGGCACGGCCTGTGACGGTGAGGGTGTCGGGCTGGATGTAGCCCAGAGTGTCCTGACCCTGGGAGGTGTAGAGGTGGGACCGCTCGCCCCGGCGGGTGAGGGCGGAGGTCAGCTTCACCTCCGCCTGGAAGGCGTCCCCCGGCGTCAGGTCGGGGAGCTGGCCCTCATAGAAATACAGCAGCGCCTTGCCGGGACGGGCGCCCTCCCGGATGCGGACCTGGACACGCTCGTAATTGTCATGGCGCTCCACATAGTCGGTGGAAACGGCGGAAATTTGGACAGTTTGCCCCACAAACGACTCGGCAGGACCGGTTTTCACCATGTACCGTCCCCACCAGGCCGCGAGGCCAAACGCCGCGGCGAGGGCGCATATCCATATCCGCTTCCTGTTGAGGTTGCTCTTCAGGAGCAGGGCCGCCGGGCACAACAGGACGAGAGCTGCCGCGATATACGGCAGCCCTCGGGTCGGCAGGATATATTCGGCCAAGCCCGCCCCCAGGGCGAAGCCCGCCGCCGCCCACGCCAGCTTTCGCACGGCGCGTCAGACCATCTGGTCGGGCATGCGTTTGCCGCCCAGGATGTGGAAGTGCAGGTGGGGCACGGTCTGGCCCGCGTCGGGACCCGCGTTTGAGATGACCCGGTAGCCATTGGAAAGACCCTCATCCTGGGCGATCTTGGCGATCACGGTGAAGATGTGGCCCACCAGGGCGGCGTTGTCATCGGTGACCTCCGCGCAGGAGGCGATGTGGGTCTTGGGCACCACCAGGATGTGGGTGGGCGCCTGGGGGGCGATGTCCCGGAAGGCGTAGCACAGCTCGTCCTCATAGACCTTGGTGGAGGGGATAGCGCCCTCCACGATCTTGCAGAACAGGCAGTCGGGGTCGTGATGTACGCTCATGGGGACGGCCTCACTGCTTGATGACCGCGGCGAAGAAGGTCAGGTCCTCGTCGCCGGTGTTGGCCAGGCCGTGGCTGTGGCCCTTGGGGCAGAAGTGGGCGCAGCCGGGCTCCACAGGCTCCCAGGCCCCGTCGTAGTAGCACTTGCCCTTGCCGGACAGGTAGTAGTAGACCTCGCAGGAGTCCTCGTGGGTGTGCACGCCGATGGTGGCGCCGGGCTCCAGACGGCCCATGGTGATCCTGTTGCCGTCGAACATGACGCCCTTGGAGGCCATGGCCTTCTCACCGCCCTTGAAGTTGGGGGTGACGGTCTCGTCCATGTTGGGGAAGTAGATAAGCATGTCGTTCGCTCCTTTCATATGGGACGGCCCCGGTGTCTGCCGGGGCCGCTAAAATATGGTGTTACAGGCCCAGTTTCCCGGCCACGAAGTCGTCCACGATGGCCAGGGCGTTGTCGGTCTTGAGTACGTCCGCGCCGCCGCCCATGGCGGACTCGGGCTTGCCGCCGCCTTTGCCGCCGGTGACCGCGGAGACTTCCCGGACCACCTCGCCGGCCTTGATGCCGGCCTTCACCGCGTCCGCGCCGCACACAGCCAGGAAGGTGACCTTCCCGCCGCTCACCGCAGCCAGGACGGCCACGATGTTGGCGGCCTTGTCCCGGAGGATGTCGCCCATCTGGCGCAGACGGTTGGCGTCCGCGTCGGGCACTGCGGCGGTGAGCACACGCAGGCCGCCCACCTCATGGGTGCTGAACAGGAGCCGGTCGGTCTCGCCGGCGGTCTCCCGGGCCTTCAGCTTCTCCACGGTCTGGTGCAGGGCCTTCAGCTCGCCCATGATGGACTCGGCGCGGCTCTCCAGCTCGTTGGGCCGGACCTTCAGGGCCGCGGCGGCCTGGTTCAGGCGGGTCTGGACCTTGTTCATCAGGGCCAGGCTCTCCTTGCCGGTGACGGCCTCGATGCGCCGCACGCCGCTGGCCACGGAGAACTCGCTGTCGATGTGGAACACGCCCACCTTGGCGGTGTTGTCCAGGTGGGTGCCGCCGCAGAACTCCACGGAATAGCCTTCACCCATGTCCACCACCCGGACGGTGTCGCCGTATTTTTCGCTGAACAGGGCGATGGCGCCCCGCTTCTTGGCCTCCTCGATGGGGAGGACGTCGGTGTGTACGTCATAGCCGGCCAGGACGGCCTCGTTGACCATGGACTCCACCTGGGCCAGCTCCTCCGGCGTCATGGCGGAGAAGTGGGTGAAGTCGAAGCGCAGCCGGTCGGGCTCCACCAGGGAGCCGGCCTGGTGGACGTGGTCGCCCAGGACGGTGCGCAGGGCCTTGTCCAGCAGGTGGGTGGCGGAGTGGGCGCGCATGACGGCCTTCCGCCGGTCCACGTCGATGGCGGCGGCGACGGTGTCGCCCAGCTTCAGGATACCGCCGGCCACTTTGCCGTAATGCATGTACTTGCCGCCCTTGTTCTTCTGCACATCGGTGACCGTGAAGGTCATATCGCCGCAGGTGAGCACGCCGTGGTCGGCCACCTGGCCGCCCATCTCGGCGTAGAAGGGGGTCTTGTCCAGGACCACGATGCCCTCCACGCCGGGCATCAGCTCCTCGGCCTGTTCGTTCTCCACCACCAGGGCTACCACTTTCGCGCCCTCATAGGCGGTGTGGTCATAGCCCACGAATTCGGTCTCAGGCACGTCCTTGCCGAACTCCACGCCGGCCCAGCCCAGGTCGCCCAGGGCCTCCCGGGCCTTCCGGGCCCGCTGGCGCTGCTCCTCCATGAGCTTCTGGAAGCCGGCCTCGTCCACGGTCATGCCCTGCTCGTCGGCCATATCCATGGTCAGGTCCAGGGGGAAGCCGTAGGTGTCGTAGAGCTTGAAGGCGTCGGCGCCGGAGAAGACGCTCTCGCCCCGCTCCTTGTGGCCGGAGAGCATCTCGTCGAAGATGCGCATGCCGCCGTCGATGGTGCGGGCGAAGTTCTCCTCCTCCACCCGGATGACCTTGGTGATGTAGCCCTGACGCTCCCGCAGGTCGGGGTAGTGGCCCTCGTTCTCATGGATGACCATGTCCACGATCTTGTAGAGGAAGGGCTCGTTCACGCCCAGGAGCTTGCCGTGGCGGGCCGCCCGGCGCAGGAGCCGGCGCAGCACGTAGCCCCGGCCCTCGTTGGAGGGGAGGACGCCGTCGCAGATCATCATGGTGGACGCCCGGATGTGGTCGGTGATGACCCGGAGGGACACGTCCATCTTGTGGCTCTGGCCATAGGTGGCCCCGGTGAGCTTGGAGACCTCGTTGGTGATGTTCATCACCGTGTCCACGTCGAAGAGGCTGTCCACGTCCTGGCATACCACGGCCAGACGCTCCAGGCCCATGCCGGTATCGATGTTCTTCTGCTTCAGCTCGGTGTAGTTATCGTTGCCGTCGTTGTCGAACTGGGAGAAGACCACGTTCCAGACCTCCATGTACCGGTCGCAGTCGCAGCCCACGGTGCAGGTGGGCTTGCCGCAGCCGTACTTGGGGCCCCGGTCATAGTAGATCTCGGAGCAGGGGCCGCAGGGGCCGGAGCCGTGCTCCCAGAAGTTGTCCTCCTTGCCGAACCGGAAGATGCGCTCCTCGGGGATGCCGATCACATCCCGCCAGATGGCGAAGGCCTCGTCGTCGGCGGGGGTGGTCTCGTTGCCGGCAAAAACGGAGGGGTACAGCCGGTCGGGGTCAAGGCCCACCCATTCGGGGCTGGTCAGAAATTCCCAGGCCCAGGGGATGGCCTCCTTTTTAAAATAGTCGCCGAAGGAGAAGTTGCCCAGCATCTCGAAGTAGGTGCCGTGGCGGGCGGTCTTGCCGATGTTCTCGATATCGCCGGTGCGGATGCACTTCTGGCAGGTGCAGACCCGGTGCCGGGGCGGCTCCTGCTCCCCGGTAAAGTAGGGCTTCATGGGGGCCATGCCGGAGTTGATGAGAAGCAGGCTCGCGTCGTTCTGGGGGATGAGGGAGAAGCTGGGAAGCCGGAGGTGGCCCTTGGTCTCAAAGAAGGCCAGGAACATCTCCCGCAGTTCGTTCACGCCGAATTTCTTTTCCATGTGTTTACCTCGTGTGCTTATATGAAAGATTTTGCGTACAGATCAATGGCTGCTGGCGAAGGCGTTGAAGGCGTCCGCGCTCTCGAAGAAGGTGGAGACGCCGTCCACGGAGTACCAGAACCAATAGTTGGTGCTGGCCGGGTTCAGCACCGCGTTGATGGCCGCCATGCCCGGGTTACAGATGGGCCCTGGGGGCAGACCCTCATACATATAGGTGTTGTAGGGACTGTCGATCTCCAGGTCGTCGTAGGTCAGATCGAAGGTGCTGGTGCCCTTGATATAGTTCACGGTGGAGTCCAGCTGCAGCTTCCAGCCGGCGTTCAGACGGTTATAGAGGGCCGAGGCCACGTTTTCCCGTTCGCCCTCGGCGCCGCCGGCCTCCTTCTCCACCAGGGACGCCATGGTCAGCATCTCGTGCAGGGAAAGGCCCCGGGAGGCGGCCAGCTCCGCCGCGTTGGCCTTCTCCAGCCGGTTCTCCAGGTTGTCCAGGAAACGGCTGATGGCCTGGACGGCGGGCTCGCCGGCGAAGAATTCATAGGTGTCCGGGAAGAGATAGCCCTCCAGGCGCTCCTTGTCGCCCATGGGAAGTCCCTCCAGGAAGTCGTAGTGGAACTCGTAGGTCTGTACCGCGTTATAGAGGTCCGACTTGGAGCAGACCTGGTTGTTCTCCAGGAGCGTGAAGATCTGGTCGACGGAGTAGCCCTCGGGGAAGGTGACCTTCACCTTGTCCTGTTTGGCCGAGCCATACTGCATGTTGGTCACCAGGGCACGGTAGTCCAGGGAGGTGTCCAGGGAGTAAGTGCCCGGGTCTATCTTGATGTTGGCGTTGGAGAACATGGCGAAGAGCTTGAAAAGCCACTTGTACTCGATAACGCCGCTGTTTTTCAGCGCGTCGGCCACCTGGTCGATGTCCACCTTGATGGGCACCTCCACCTCCTCGCCGTCGCTGTTCTCCTGCTTCACGGTGGTGGGCTCGCCGGGGGCGGGGGAGTAGGGGTCGATGACCACGATGCCCGTGGCCGCCTCCTTGTTCAGGGCCAGCACGTCCACCGCGCACATCCAGCCGAAGCAGGCCAGCACGATGCTCACGCATATGACGAACAGGGCGTACATGATGCCGCCGCCCAGACCAACGCGGCCGTAGCGCCGGAAACGGATGGGCAGATAGTCCCGGACCTCGGGCAGATCCTTGGGGTCGGTGTAATCCACCTCGTCCAGCTCCGAGTCGTAGACCAGCATCTGGCCGGGACGAAGTTTCTTTCCCACCACGGGGGTCTCCGTCATCATCACGGCCTCGTCCTTGGCCTGGGCCACGAGGGCCTTCTTCTCCTTGCGGCTCAGGCGCTTTTTGCTCTCCTTGAGGAGGGCCTTGTCCTCCTCGGTGAACTTGTCGGGTTTCCATGCCTTCGAGCCATCGGACGCCTTGGCGGCTTTCGACTGCTTGCGGTCGGGAGGGGCGGAGCGGCGCCGGGCGGGGGTGGGAGAGGGCTCGGCGGCGGCGTACGCTTCCTCGAAGGTATAGGAACGCTCCTCGTAGCCCTCATCGTCGGAGTATTCCTCTTCAGAGAAGTCCTCCTGAGGGCCGAGGCCGCTCGCGTCATATCGCTGATCGTCGTAGGGAGTCTTGTCCTGCATAAAACGCTCCTTTATATATCGTCACGCCGGGAGACCCGGATTCATAGTATGACCTGGATGCAGACGCGCCGCAAGCCGCCGCGCAGGCGCGGCCACGAAACATGAGCGCGAGAAAGGGATTTCAAAATGTTCTGCAACAACTCTTACAGCTGGCTCTGGCTCATCATCATCCTGATCCTCCTGTTCTCCGTCGCCGGCGGCTATGGCTGCGGCTGCGGCAACGACAATGGCTGCGGCTGCGGCAACGGCTGCGGCTGTGGCTGCAACAACTGAGACGGAAAGACCAGAAAACAGATACCGGTCACGGCTTTGGGGCTCTTCGGAGCCCCGCTTTTTTTAGGAGCACCGCCCCGGCGAACAGGGGCAGCCGGAGCTGCCGCCCGATGCGGCGCGGCTGCCGCAGAAGACGGTAGAGCCATTCGATATTATGTCTACGCCAGAAGTCTGGGGCGCGAGGCACATCCCCGGCCAGCACGTCCAGGCTCCCGCCCACGCCGACCATGACGCCGCGGGGCAGGACCTGCCTCGCCCGGGCCATGAAAAGCTCCTGCTTGGGAGAGCCGAGGCCCACGAAAATGAGACGGGGCGCGGCGGCGGAAAGTTCCGCCAGGATGGGGGCTGGGTCGTCGAAATAGCCGTCATGGGTCCCGGCCACGGTCACAGCGGGATATCGCTGCCGGATGACTGACCCGGCACGTTCAGCCACGCCGGGCTTTCCGCCCAGCAGGTACACGGGGCCGGAGAAGGTCTCCAAAAGCCTTGTCATCAAATCGCAGCCGGTGACCCGCTCCGGAAGGGGCGTGCCCAGCTGCCGGGCGGCCCAGACGATGCCCACCCCATCGGGGAGGGTGAGGTCCGCCCCGGCCAAGGCGTCCCGGAGGCCCGCGTCCTTACGGGTGGCCCAGACGATCTCCGGGTTGGGGGTGCATACATAGGCGCCGCGGCCGCTGTCCGCGAGGGAGAGGACACGCTGGGCGGCCTCGTCCATGGTGAGGCCGTCGAAGGAAACGCCCAGCACGTCGGCCCTCATAGCTGGGAGAACACCTGGCCGATGTTGCCCCGGACGATCAGGTCCGCGTCTCCGTCCCGGGGCGTCACGCCCCGGTTCACCAGGACCAGACGGCTGCCCCGGTAGTAGTTGATAAGGCCCGCCGCCGGATAGACGGCGAGACTGGTGCCGCCGATGATGAGCATATCCGCGGCGCGGATGTGCATGACGGCCCGTTGGAGGACGTCCTCGTCCAGGGGTTCCTCGTAGAGCACCACGTCCGGCCGGATGACGCCGCCGCAGCTGCAGCGGGGCACGCCTGTTCCCTCGTTGATGGCGGAGGGGGGATAGGACTTCCGGCACCGGGCGCAGTAGCAGCGGTGGGTGGAGCCGTGCAGCTCCAGCACCTCTTTGCTGCCCGCGGCCTGGTGGAGGCCGTCGATGTTCTGGGTCAGAACGGCCCTGAGCCGGCCCTCTTTTTCCCACTGAGCAAGCTTCAGGTGGGCGGCGTTTGGTTTGGCGCCCTTCGCCACCAGCTTTTCCCGGTAGAAGCGGTAGAACTCCTCCGGGTCCCGCTCGAAAAAGCTGTGGGAGATGATGGTCTCCGGGGGGTACTTCCACTGCTGGTTGTACAGCCCGTCCACGCTGCGGAAATCGGGGATACCGCTCTCAGTGGACACGCCGGCCCCACCGAAAAAGACGATGTTTTCGCTCTCCGCCACCCACTGGCGCAGGGTCTCGATGGCCTGGTCCAAAGCGGGCACCTCCTTCCCGTGTGCTTCCCAAAAATCGCCGGACAAAAATCAATTTATTATAGTATATCCCGGACGGATTTTCAATAAAAACAAGCGCGGCAGGGGGAAATTAAAGATTATTTGGAGAATGCAACGGTTTTTTTGCTATCAGACAAATATTTTGGTAGCAATCTTGCGTGCCCTGTGATATAATTATGTAAATCTATCCGGAGAGACCGGGGAAGTATGATTTGCGGAGGAAGAGAGAATGAAGTGTCCCTATTGCGGCTACGGCGAGAGCAAGGTCATAGACTCCCGTCCGGCGGACGAGGGCAGCACCATCCGCCGGCGGCGGGAGTGCCTGATGTGCGCCAAACGGTTCACCACCTATGAGAAGGTGGAGCGCATGCCCCTGGTGGTGGTGAAGCGGGACGGCAGCCGCCAGACGTTTGACAAGGTGAAGCTTATCAACTCCATGGTCCGGGCCTGCGAGAAGCGGACCGTGCCCCTGGATAAGATCGAGTCCATCGCCGACGGCATCGAGACGGAACTGCAGAGCGCCCTGGAGCGGGAGGTAAGCACCGCCGAGATCGGCGACATGGTCATGGAGCAGCTGAAGAACGTGGACGAGGTCTCTTACGTCCGTTTCGCCAGCGTATACCGCCAGTTCAAGGATATCAATACCTTTATGGAGGAGCTTACCAAGCTCCTGGGGGACAAGACCGAAGGCAAGGCCTAACGCCCTTTCTTGGCTGGGGAGCGAAGCCCGGTCAGGGCGAGCCGCGCGGCATTCCCGCGCGTGAAGTCAAAGCCGCTGTACGACAGGCTTTTGACTTCCTGCCGGCGGGATTCACTTCCGCCGAGCAGTTTCAATTCAAGGAGCTTACCAAGCTCCTGGGGGACAAGACCGAAGGCAAGGCCTAACGCCGCTTTTTAGGGGAGAGGAACACCCCGCCGGCCATGTCCACCGTCATGACATACACGTCCTTGGGGGAGGAGAGCTTGTTCTTCCGCAGCTCCTTTTCAAGCCACTTCTCGTCCTTGCCCAGGATATGCAGGTTCTCCGACAGGACCCGCCCCTCGTTGATGACGATGAGGGGGTAGCCCGCGTCCTGGGGCGTGAGGCCCATTTGACCGGCGGTGACGGGCCGGTCAGCGGGGGAGAGGATCACATTCAGCTGGCCGTCCGTCTCCAGGATGGCGTATTCCACCTCGTTGAGATCCAGCGCGCCCTGACTGCGCAGGGCCTCGGCCAGTTCATCGGGTGTAAAGCGGTTGCGGCGCATCTGGGTCTGGTCTATGCGCCCGTGGACGATGAGGAGGGCCGGCTTGCCGGAGAGGAGCTGGCGCATCTTCACGCTCCTGGCCATGGCCAGGGATAAGATGAGCTCCAGGCCGAACAGCACGAACACCGGCAGAACGCCGTAATAGAGCGGCTTTTCCGGGCTGGTGATGGGGGTGGCGGCCACCTCGGAGATGAGCACGGTCACGATGAGCTCCGAGGGCTCCAGCTCCCCCAGCTGCCGCTTGCCCATCACCCGCATAAACAGGATGAGCACGGCATATATGACGGCGCAATTGAATACAATGACTTTCAGCATAGCGGTAGTATGCCGCGACCGGCCCGTTTCCATGCGCGGCCGGTTTTCAGTGAGGAGGAAACACCATGGGAAAATATTTTGGGACTGACGGGTTCCGGGGCGAGGCCAATGTAGTGCTGAACCCCGTCCACGCCTTCCGGATCGGGCGGTATCTGGGCTGGTATTACGGCCAGGACCACAAGGCGAAGATCGTCATCGGCAAGGATACCCGCCGCAGCAGCTATATGTACGAGAACGCCCTGGCGGCGGGGATCGTGTCCTCCGGTGCGGACGCCTATCTGCTACACGTGACCACCACGCCCTGCGTGTCCTACATCACCAGCACCGAGGATTTTGACTGCGGCGTGATGATCTCCGCCAGCCACAACCCCTTCTACGACAACGGCATCAAGCTCATCAACAGCGAGGGGGAGAAGATGGACGACGCCCTCCAGGACGAGATCGAGCGGTACATCGACGGCGAGATACCGGAACTGGCCTATGCCACCCGGGACCAGGTGGGGTGTACGGTGGACTTCTACTCCGGCCGCAACCGCTACATCGGCTACCTGGCCGCCCTGCCGGACTGCACCTTTGAGAACCGCACCGTGGCGCTGGACTGCGCCAACGGCAGCACCTGGATGATCGCCCGGGCGGTGTTCACCGCGCTGGGGGCCAGGGTGCTGGTGATCAACGACCGCCCGGATGGGGCGAACATCAACCGGGGCTGCGGCTCCACCCACATCGGGCAGCTGCAGGAGTTCGTGCGGCAGAACCGGGTGGACTGCGGCTTTGCCTTCGACGGCGACGGCGACCGGTGCCTGGCCGTGGATGAGCGGGGCAGCGTGGTCAACGGGGACGCCATCATGTACATCTGCGCCAAGTTCCTGAAGGACCAGGGCCGTCTGCCAGGCAACACCGTGGTCACCACGGTCATGTCCAACCTGGGCCTGTATAAGGCCCTGGACACCGCGGGCATCGGCTATGCCAAGACCGCCGTGGGCGACCGCTATGTGTACGAGAACATGAAGGCCAACAACCAGCTCATCGGCGGCGAGCAGTCCGGGCACATCATCTTCCGCAAGTACGCCCGCTCCGGCGACGGGCTCATCACGGCCATCATGGTGATGCAGGTGATGGCAAAGACCAATCTGCCCCTGTCCACCCTGTCCGCCCCTGTGAAGATGTACCCCCAGGTGCTGAAAAACGTGGTGGTCACGGACAAGGAGGCCACCCTGGCGGACGCCGATGTGCAGGCGGAGGTGGCCAAGGTGGAGGCGGAACTTGCCGGCAATGGCCGGGTGCTCCTTCGCAAGAGCGGTACGGAGCCGGTGCTGCGGGTCATGTCCGAGGCGTCCACCCCGGAGCTGGCCGGCCAGAGCGTGGACCGGATCATCGCCGCCATGGAGAAGAAAGGGTATCTGGTGGAGGTGCGCAAATGATGAAGACCGCCGAGCTCTACGACCTGACCCACACCGCGGCGCGGCCGCTGCTGGAAAAGACGGAATATCCCTGGGAGGCCCTGGCGGGTATCGGGGAGTTCATCCTGGAACTGGGCGGGACCCTCTCCCCGGAGGAGTATGACCACCCGGCGGAGGACGTGTGGATCGCCAAGGATGCCACCGTGTTCGCCACGGCCTATATCAAGGGGCCCTGCATCATCGGCCACGGCACCGAGGTGCGCCAGTGCGCCTTCATCCGGGGCAATGCCCTGGTGGGGGAACACTGCGTGGTGGGAAACTCCACGGAGCTGAAAAACGTCATCCTCTTCGACAACGTCCAGGTGCCCCATTATAATTATGTGGGGGACTCCATCCTGGGCTATAAGTCCCACATGGGCGCGGGGAGCATCACCTCCAACGTGAAGAGCGACAAGCAGTTGGTGGTCATCCACAACGGCAGAGAGCAGGTCGAGACAGGCCGGAAGAAGGTGGGGGCCATGATCGGCGACGGCGTAGAGGTGGGATGCGGCAGCGTCCTGAACCCCGGCACGGTCATTGGCCGGGGCAGCAATATCTATCCCTTGTCCTCCGTCCGGGGCGTCGTCCCTGCGGAGAGCATCTTCAAGGCCCAGAACAACATCGTGCCCAAGAGTTTGATGTGAACGAACAATGACACAAGTCCCCGGCTCCCTTCGGAGCCGGGGACTTTTCATGGGCGGCGGTCACTTTCCGCCGCTTTTGAGATCGACGGCGGGGGTGGGCACGCCGTTCAGATTCTGGATGGCGGCCCGGTAATCCTCCGCGGCCTCGAGGCTGTCGGGCGGGAAGAACTCCTCCACCGGGAATTTTATCCGGCTGAAGAGGGTGCAGGGATCGTCCTCCGAACCGGAGACGCAGTCCTTGTCGGGCAGGCAGTAGTCGTACACCGGCACCACCAGCTGGCTGTCCCGCTCCAGCCGGACGATGGAGAACTGGCCCAGAGTGGTCATGAGCATCCGGGTCCCGTCGGTGAGCACCAGACTCTCTCCAAAGTGGGCCAGGATGGCCGCGGGAATGGCCGACACGTCCGCCATCATGCCGGTGGGGCAGGCGTCCACCAGTTTCATGTTCAGGGCGATGGGGTCCACACACTCCACCACCGCGATGGGCTGGGAGTAGCTGTCGGCAAAGGTCCCGTCGGAGCTGAACACCTTGGCGGAACCCTCGGAGCCGAAGAGCATGACCCGCTTGTTGAAAACGCAAAGACCGTTCACCGGATTCTCTCCCGGGAAGGTCACGCCGGTGACCTCGTAGAAGTAGGTCACGTCCACGGTATAATAGCCGCGGTTGAAGCTTATCTCATCCACGTCCACGTCCGCATAGAGGAGCGTGGCTCCCGTGGGCCGTACACTGAAAGCGCTCTCTATGTACGGCTGAGACATGTCGCATAGTTAAAGATACAAATGAATGGACCTGCGCTTACATAGCTTCCATGCAATATGATTTTGGAGGTTTCCCCATGAAAAGGCTGATTTCCTGCGAGTTTAACATGGACACGGGCTGTGTAGAGCTGGTGTATTCTGATAACAGCATGATCTCCATCGACTGCACCGCCGTGGAGAACGAAGTGGCCGATAACCTGTATCAGCGGTCAGAGTTGGATTACCTGATTTACAATGACCCGCTGGCCTACGCCGATTTGATCCTGAACGGCGATCCGCGGGTGTATTTGAAGGCGGTCACGGAATACAAAAGCCAAGAAAGTTGATGCCTGATGTGGAGAGGCATTTATAGATCCATCGTATTAGCGAATAGGCCTCCGGTCGATCCGGAGGCTTTATTCATGGACATGGACAAATCCCTGCGCTGCCGCATCTGCCGTGCACTTTTGCTTGATGATGCTGCATTTCAGAGCCCAAGTACCTGTCCCAAGGTTATCTAAAAACATAAATTCGCATATCACAACTATTTTGTCTGCTATCGCAGGCATGATATTGCAGAGAACGATCAATCGTGATAAAATAACTTATTAATTTGCTTGTTGTGTCTGGCGTTGGATTGCCTGTTGCCGCATCTTATCTGGACTTGTCTCAAAAGTAACGATGGGAGCAACAGAACGAAGCAGAGGCGTACGGGCTACAATCATATTAGAGACTAAGAAACATCCACGGAGGGAGAACAATGCATATCACATACAAAAAACTGTGGAAGCTGCTGATTGACCGTGAGATGAATAAGCAGGATTTGAAAAGAAAATGTAACATCAGTTCGGCCTCTGTAGCCAAACTGGGTAAATGTGAAAACGTTACTACAGATGTACTTGTCCGTATATGTGTAGGTTTGCACTGTAAGCTCGAAGATATTATGGACTTGGAAGAGGACGCACCTACCCAGCAGTGATCCCTCTAAGGAGGAAATGAAATGCTCGAAAAAGGTAAAAACGCTGTGCGCCGTGCCAGCCCATACAGTGCTGTCATCACAAGAGAACAGTTTTTGTTCTATGAAGTGCGCACTACAGCAAAGCTGGTCTGCGAAGGCATGAGCAGCAATGAGGTCGTTGACCACATCATAAAGGACAACCTATTCCAGTATCCCACGGAAAGATCCGTGAAGCGGATGGCACTTACCTGCCTTAGAAGGCTGGAGGCATTGGAGGATCATTCTCTGGTACAGGCGATAGCTACACAGCCTAGCAGCGTATCCAAGCAGATCTGCCTCTATGCCATGATGCGCCAGTATCGGCTTGTCTGGGACTTCATGCTTACCGTCGTAGGGGCCAAATTCAGATCCCTGGATCTCTCATTCGGTAAGGTCGATTTAAATGACTTTTTCATCCGTCTGCAGGAACAGGATGACGGCGTGGCCACATGGAGCGATTCTACTATAACCAAGCTGAAACAGGTCCTTCAAAGGACTTTGATAGAGAACGAGTATCTTGACGGCATCGATGCAGATCACCTGAATCCTGTGCTGATCAGTCCGCTGCTGGAACATGCGATCCGAGCATCCGGTCAGGAACTGGCGTTGCCGGCTTTTAACTGCCTGAACTGAGGGGGCTGTGCGTATGAGCAATTTATTGGAGCGCCTTGATGATCTCCGGACGCTGATCCAGGCCCCGGAATTCCTGGAGGGGAAAGGCCTGAGCAATGAGGTGAACATTCGTATCTTTTGCTACGATCCAAAGGATGAGATGGCCGTCAGGCACTTCACAGAGAGGCTGATGACTGATCAGACCCTCAGCTGCCGTTTGATCGAATATAACCTGTACAAGGTATTCCTCTCCATTTGTGACGACAAGAGGATCACTGACCGCGTGGCCCAACAGGAGGAGAAAAAGGGCAAGCAGTTTGTGCTGGATCAGATGAAACGAATGGCCAACAACACAGCTTACATCGGAAA
>CANRNF010000046.1 GCA_947631865.1 uncultured Oscillospiraceae bacterium
GTGAGCAATTCCATGACTGAGCTTTACACCATGATGCGGTATCTCCAGTATGATATGCTCCAGCAAAAGGGTCTGGCTCATTTCGATTGCTGGGCATCTACTTTCGGTGAGACGACCACCGCCATAGAGCTTGCCCCGGAGGGCACCGGCTACCGAGCGCGGACCCGGTTCGCCAAGTTTTTCAATCTCCCGGAGCTTATGACCCTCTGGAAAGAGGCTGCGGACATCAAGACCGCCGACCAGCTCCATCTCCCTGTCCCGGAGACTCTCTTTCACACCGAAGTGGCAAAGCCCACCGAGTTGCAGCAAGAAATGGTGCAGGAACTTTCCAAGCGGGCTTCCATGGTCCATGCCCGGTTGGTAAAGCCCTGGCAGGACAATATGCTGAAAATCACCAGCGATGGGAGAAAATTGGGCTTAGATCAGCGCGTGTTGAATCCGCTGCTCCCGGACGACCCTCGGAGCAAGGTCAACAAGTGTGTGGACAACATCGTGCGGATATGGCAGGACGGGCAGGCGGACAAGCTCACCCAGCTCGTTTTTTGTGACATCTCCACTCCCAAGGCCGCGCTTTCCCGAAAGGACGGAAAACGGTTGGATAACCCGGAGCTGAACGCACTGGAGGCTCTGGCCCTCCCTGATGAGGGGGATAAGCCTTTTAGCGTCTACGATGATATTCGGGATAAGCTCATTGCCAGCGGCATCCCCGCAGAGCAGATCGCGTTCATCCATGACGCCAACACCGAGGCAAAAAAGAAAGAGTTGTTTTCCAAGGTGCGGAAAGGCCAAGTCCGGGTCCTCATGGGCAGTACGTTCAAGATGGGCGCGGGCATGAACGTTCAGGACCGGCTCATAGCCTTGCACGATCTGGACTGTCCCTGGCGGCCCGGTGATCTGGAGCAGCGCAAAGGGCGCATCGTCCGGCAGGGCAACAATAACCCCACCGTACATATTTATAGATATGTGACCGAGGGGACCTTCGACAGCTATCTGTGGCAGACGGTGGAAACCAAGCAGAAATTCATCAGCCAGATCATGACCTCAAAATCCCCGGTCCGATCCTGCGAGGACATAGACGAGACGGCTCTGAGCTATGCCGAGATCAAGGCCCTGTGCGCAGGCGACCCCCGAATCAAGGAGAAGATGGACCTGGACATCGACGTGTCTCGGCTGAAGCTGCTCCGCGCCAACCACCAGAACCAGCAATACCGGCTCCAAGACCGGCTGCTTCAATATTTCCCGGAAGAGATAGAAAAGAACAAAGGATATATCGCCGGGTTTGAGAAGGACATTGCCACCCTCGCCGCCAGCAAGCCCCCGGAGGGCAAGTTTGCCGGGATGGTGGTCCGGGGCGATACGCTCACCGACAAGGACAACGCCGGTGCCGCCATTCTGGAAGCCTGCAAGGAGATCATGGACGGGCACCCGGTGGAGATAGGCAGCTACCGCGGCATGACGATGTTCATTTCCTTTGAGCGTTTCCAGCACCATATCACCCTGAAAGGCGAGATGAGCTATAAGGTGGAGCTGGGCGATGATGCCAGGGGCAATTTGACCCGTATTGAAAATGCCCTTGCCAATGCCCCGGATCGGCTCACGGCGGTAAAGGCACAGCTTGATAACCTATACCAGCAACAGGAGGCGGCCCAGGCCGAGCTGGGCAAGCCCTTTCCCCAGGAGGACGAGTACCGGGAAAAGAGTGCCCGCCTCGCCCAACTGAACGCCGAGCTGAACATTGACACGCCTGATCCGGCAGCGACTTTTCCCGAACAGGCCGCCGTCGCCAAGAGTGAGCGCCCGTCCGTTCTTGCCAAGCTCCGGGAGGCCACGCCCGCGCCGTCCGCCGCATCGCGGACAGCACATCATAAGCAACAGGAGGAACGCTGATGACCAGCAAAGAGTTGAACGACGCCCTCTACGACAAAATGAGTAAGGAGATGGAGAACTATAAAGGCTGGCTGCTCACGCAGCCAGCCGAGGAGATTCTTCAGCACACCTACGAATACACGATGAAGCAGGACATACTGGAATCTTTGGAGCATCACGAGTTGGACTACGCCCAGGCGCAGTCGCTGTTGGGGTCGCCCACACCGCTGGAGGATGTGTATGGCTACTATAACGATCTGGATTGCACCTATATGGAAACGATCTGGGAGAGCATCCAAGGTCGGGCCGGTGATATGCTGACAGCACAAAAGGCCCTCCCCGTGTATAACCATTCCGGCACATACGCCCATGAACATGGGGAACTGGAGGCATACCGCGCTTCCCGTAACGCGAACATAGCCTGCCGGGACGCCATTGATGATGCTATCTCCCGGCACTACAATGACAACAGCCTCCATGCAGATGCAGTTACGGAGGTCATTGACAGCTTCGGTTTTGAGCGGACCATGTATATCCTCGCCAACACCGTGAGGCAGCAGAATTGGGATGGCCGGTATTCCAGCTCCAACAAAAAATGGGCACAGACCATTGACGTATGCGAAAACCCGGATGGCTTTGGGAACGATAGACAGTGTGAGCTTGTTCTGAGAAGTCACCCCGGCCTTATTAACATTTTTACCAGCGAAGCACGGCACCAGCTTCTGCTCACCTTGCCGCTCACCAGCGAGGAGGTCAGGCAGGAGGCGGAGCGGCTGCTCAACGAGCTGCAAAGGCGGACGGAACCGAACAGCCCCAGCGAATCGCATTTCATGGCGAAGATCTCAGACGATTTCATGGCGCGGGCCTCGTCCAATGACCAAATGGAACTGCGAAAACTGTTCCAGATCAAGGGCTGCTTTCTCGCTGACATGAAAGACCGTCCGGGCCTTTTTCTCTTTGTTCCCAAGGACGCGGATCGCAGCCTCCCGCTCCGTAAGCCCAGGGCCTCGGTCCGTACCAAGCTCCATGATGCCCGGCCGGTCGCCTCCGCGCCCAAGCCCGCCGCCAAGAACAAGGGTATGGATCGGTGACATGGCGAACCGCAAACGTGACATTATGATCCGTTTTCGTGTTACCGAACAGGAGCAGGAAGCCATACGAAGTAAAATGGCTATCCTTGGCACCTGCAACATGGGTGCATATCTCCGTAAGATGGCGCTAGACGGCTATATCGTGAAGCTGGACTTGCCGGAGCTGCGCGAGATAGTTTCTTTGCTTCGCCGCTCCAGCAACAACCTCAACCAGCTCACCCGCCGCGTCCACGAAACGGGTCATATCTATGACGCCGATCTGGAGGAGATACAACAGAATCAGGAACAGCTTTGGGACGGGATGGGAAAAATTCTGTCCTCCCTCGCTGTTCTGGAATAATCCACTTAGCGGCATCCTTGCAGTCCCTGTTCAAATATGGTATTGCTTTTTTAAGATGTTTTTGAAGGAGCTGATACCATGCTGACCTTTGAAAAGGTTTTTGAGGTTTTTAGGGAATATCTGGACGCTGACGATGAGTTTGAGATCGTCAAAACCCACAGGGGATATACAGTCTTGAATTGGGACGATATGGGCTGCGATTGGTACGGTGTCCACCTTTGTTCCACGCCGGAGACTCTGCGGGATGCTGTGCTATCTGCCTACGGCACTTTTCTGGAATATGAGATCATCAAAGGCCGTGGGTATGATCTGACAGAAGCAGAGGAAAAAACCGTTCAGGACAAATGTGCCGTCATGCTTGCACGATGTCAATAGGTACATAGGGCCAGCCTCCGGGCTGGCCTTTCCGCTGCACAGGAAGGAGGCGGTCACACGGCAACGACGCGCATCATGGCTCTGCATACGGGCCGGGGGCGGACAATAGGGGCAGCTATCCGTAAAATCATCGACTATGTGGAGAACCCTGAAAAGACCAATAAAGGCCGCCTTATCTCTGCATATCAATGTAATGTTGAGATCGTGGACAACGAGTTTGCGTATGCAAAGCGTCAGTATAAATTCAGGACCGGGCGCAAACGTGACAGGGATGATGTGATAGCCTATCAGGTCCGGCAGTCCTTTCGCCCCGGTGAGATCACCCCGGAGGAGGCCAACCGCCTGGGCGTGGAGCTGGCACGGCGATTCACCAAGGGCAATCATGCGTTTATCGTCTGCACCCATGTTGATAAAAAGCATATCCACAACCATATCATCTGGAACTCCACCACGCTGGACTGTGAACGTAAATTCCGTGACTTCCATGGGTCGGCGAAAGCGGTACGCCGCCTGAGCGACACGATTTGCATTGAGAACGGCTACTCCGTCGTTGAGAGGCCAAACGCTACCGGCAAGACCTATAACAAATGGCTGGGCAATACTAAAAAGCCTTGTCATCGTGACGATCTCCGCGCTGCCATTGACCGGGCGCTGGAAATGGAGCCCGCCGACATGGAGGCGCTGTTCGCCCTCCTGCGTGAAGCGGGCATCCAGGTCTGGCAGCGGGGCAAGTCCGTCAACCTGAAGGCCCCTGGATGGGACAAGGCCGCCCGCATGAGCAGCCTGGGTCCTGGTTACACCGAGGATGATCTGGCGGCTGTGCTTGCCGGGAAGAAAAAGCACACGCCCCGCGAGAAAAATGCTGCACCGGCAGATCCGCCGAAGGTAAATCTGCTGGTGGACATCCAGGCCAAACTTGCCGAGGGCAAGGGGGCCGGTTATGCGCGGTGGGCCGCCTCCTTCAACCTGAAGCAGATGGCGAACACCCTCAACTATCTGACGGAGAACAAGCTGCTGGACTATGGGGCCCTCTGTGAAAAGACGGACGCCGCCACCGCCCGGTTCCATGACCTCTCCGGGAAGATAAAAGCGGCGGAGGCCCGTATGTCGGAGATCGCCGAGCTGAAAACGCAGATCATCAACTACTCCAAGACCCGCGAGGTCTATGTCGCCTACCGCAAGGCCGGGTACTCCAAAAAGTTTCTGGCCGAGCATGAGCGGGAGATTCTTCTGCACAAGGCGGCCAAGAAAGCCTTTGATGAGCTGGGGCTGAAAAAGCTCCCCACCGTCAAGAGCCTCCAGGCCGAATATGCCGAGCTGTTGGCAGAGAAGAAACGGGCCTACTCCGAGTATCGCGCCGCACGGGACGAGATGCAGAATTTGCAGATGGCGCGGGCCAACGTCGCCCGGATCATGGGCTACGACGACAGGGCACCGACCATGGAGAAAAAGCAAAAGACCCACTCGCATGATACGCGCTGACCGCGCACAAATGATCGGGAGCAGGACCGCCGCACCCGCGACGGCCCCGCTCCCGCTCTTTTTTCGTTTTGCGGCCTGCGGGCCGCAAATAAGCGTTTCGCAGAAACGCGCAGCCAGCTCCGGCACGGAGCTGTTCAAAAGGGGCTTGGGGGATGCTTCCCCCAACAAGCAAATGGGTCATTCCGACACGGGGCCGGAATGACCCATTTTTTGCATGTGGTGCTACACATGCCCTGCTTGCCAGGATTGTGGGGCTATGATTTCGCTTTCTCTTACTCTCACTCCTTTGCCCGCGGCAAACTAGCGAAGAAGCTGAACCGCTTGTCCTCGTCCCGGTATTCAATGAACCACATCCCACCGCTCTGTTCAATCATGGCAGCCACATTCCGCAGCCCATAGCCGTGGTCCAGAGTATCGTTCTTCGTGGTCTGCACAACATTGTCCCGGATCACCACCGGTTCCGCCGTTGTGTTCTCAATTCCCAGCAGCGCGATCCTTTCATCCATTTTCATTTTCAGAAGAATATGGCGGTCAGATGCCTGGGGTATCTTCTCACACGCTTCAATGGCATTGTCAATGAGGTTTGTCAGCGCCACCACCAAGGCATCATCAGGCATGGGAAAGCTCGTCAGATCGTCCAGTTGAAACTGGAAGTCAATGCCTTTATCCTTTGCCATCGGATATTTTTCACTCATGATAATATCCACGACGGTGCGGTGGGTGTTGATATAGAGGACGCTGGGAATGTCAATGTCCATCATCGAATGGAGATAAGCTGCAAATTCTTCCTGCGGCGCGTTCCGTTCGGCCATGCCTCGGAGGACAGCAAACTGATTTTTGAAATCGTGGGTCTGCTGCCGCTGCTGGATATAGCGGCGTTCCATAGACGCGATATGCGCCGTTTCCAGCTTCAAATTCTGCCGGAGGACTGTATTCTCCCGGTCCGCCTCCTGCCTGCGCCCAGAGTAGTCCAACAGAAAAAAGGCGCCTACGCAGACAAATGATAAGAGCATGGAGATAGCAAGGCTGATCCAACCGGCATCCGGGGCAAACCATATTGAGCGAGACAGGGCCATAACCAGCAAGTACGCAGGGATAGAAAAGAGGAAAATCAGCGTCCAGCCGGTCATGTCCGGCTCCCGTCGGGGCAGATGCCGATTGCGCCATTGATAGAACAACATGATTGACCCAGGTTCCACCAGTTTGGCAATGAGAGAAAAACCATAAGAGGTAAATTGATCTCCCATCTGCTCCTCCGTGGTGAAAAAAGTAAAGAGGACAGACATAAAAAGGTTGTCTATCGCACTTATATAGAGGGATGCCAGCAACGTAATCGCCAACGCTTTCAAAATGCGACACTGAAAGAGATGTAATATCATCAGCATAAGTATCAGCAAGAGGAAAACCGTGTGAAAGACAGTACCGGTCGTGCCGTTCCTGCTAACGAATTGCTGTTCCAAGTAATTTATCAGGGACAATGATAATATTATTACTCCCCCATATCGCTTGGATCTTTTGAACGGGGCAAAGGACAGCGCCAACAGAAATACCGTTAGCAGTTCCAGAAAAACGAACGACATGGAAAGAGCGCTGTCCAACAGCGGCATCGTTCTCATTACGCCTGCCTCACTTTCCACGTCACATACTGCCGTGTAATCCTTCTGTAATCCTGCCGGGAAACGGCCAAGGTCTCGCCGCCCGTGATTTTCGCCGTGTAGTTGCGGATGTCCTCAATGAACTGCATATTCACAAGAAAGCTCCGCTGGATACGCAGAAACCCATCCTCCGCCAGCCGCGCCTCATAATCCGCCACACGTCCCATACACTCCACGGGTGAGCTGTCCCGCAGATGGAGAAGTGCCCGCCGGGAAACTGTACCCTCAAAATACAAAATATCGTCCAGGCTCACAGTCACCAACCTGTCCGGGGTCTGGATTTTGATATATTTCCGGCGAGCCGACAGCTTCTCCAATATTGCGTTAACACAGACCGGGAGCTGACCGGCGAGGTCATCCTTCAGCAGATACCGCAGGGCTTCAACACTATATCCCTCCAGCGCGTATTGGGGAAACGACGTCACAAAAATAATTATCAGTTCCTTGGATTTCTCCCGCAATTGATGGGCAACCTCCATGCCGTTGACCCCCGGCATATCAATGTCCAGAAACACGATCTGCACATCCGTCAAATCTGACACAAGAAGCGTCTGCCCCGAAGTGAACACCACATAATCGAGGGGCCACTGCCTTGCCGTGAACTGTTCCTCCAGCATACGGCTGAACAGGTCGCAGAACGCCGCGTCGTCATCGCAGATTACAACCTTCATGTTTCTCAGCCCCCCTTTCCCGTTTTTCTGCTATCTTACCCCGCCAGGACTGTTCTGTCCAGTCTGCGTTTATCAACCTGCATTTCACTGCAGAAAAACCGCACTTTTGGATAATTGGCCCACAGGATACATCCAACGTGGTATAAGTAACAAAGGGTTACATATCTGTTACCATTTGACCCTATTCCACCTTTTTCTTCCGACAACCGAAAATCCAAAACTTCTAGCCTGTGTTAAGGTTGAGTTGACGAGACCAAACCGAAGGGCAGGCGGCACCCTATTCGCCATGAATAAGATAACACAAACCATGCACTACAGGCAAGCTATGATCCAGTACGCGGAGAAATACGGCGTCACGAAGGCCGCGATCCGCTACCGCACCAACCGCCAGTATGATGAATAATCAGACATATAACGCGCCACAGATAGTATCACTAATATCCGTACTTTTATTTGGATATATATGTTTAATCCTGGCGCTACGCTGTTTAGGGAAAGAAGAACTACGCGTTAGGCGTCGTCATATCGTTCTGGAATCTCCCATAAATCAGGCAGGCGAGCCGTTTACGCCCAAAATGGGGATAACCGCTTGTGCTTGGGGGATCGTCGTTCTTACGGCTACATACGGCGCAAGCGTCTTGTGCTGTGCAGTTCTGAAAGACAGCATAACCTTGGAGCAGATTTGCAATTTGTGGGCACACGCTGACGCTGTTCACTATCGGAAACTGGCAGAACTAGGCTATCACGATTACATCGAAAATGGACAGCACTTGTTCCTTGTATTTTTCCCGCTTTATCCCTGGGTCGTGCGGCTTGCCAATTCAGTCGTTGGGAACTATGACCTTTGCGGCCATATCGTTTCCTCTGCTGCTTATATTGGCGTATGCTATATGCTTGCCCGGTTGGTCACAGAGGATTTTAGCTGGCGAACTGCACGGATAAGCCTATTCCTGCTGTCTGATTATCCCTTTTCTTTCTTTTTCGCAGCATATTACACGGAGAGTCTTTTCCTTTTTCTATCTGTCACCACATTCTATTTCATCAGAAAGCACCAATACTGGATTGCGGGGATAATCGGGGCGTTAGCATCCCTAACCAGGATGCAAGGGATGCTTCTTCTGTTTGTAGTCTTTGTGGAATACTATATTTCCGATCTTCCGTTCCAAAAAATGAAAGTACACAACTGGCGCGGTCTATGGAACGACGTATGGAAAAAACTTCTCCCCGCCTCACTCATGCTAATAGGTATCGGCGTTTATTTATGGCTGAATTATGATGTAGAAGGCGATCCGCTCCGTTTTACGGTGTATCAGCGTGAACATTGGTCGCAATACTTTGTACCGCTCCCCAACTGCTTGAACACCATTTTGAAAAGTATAAAAACCTATGGAAGCGCCAAATTCCTCTGTACGATATGGGCGCCAGAAATCGTGATCTTTGCGTTAAGTCTTGGCTATATGTTGTATGCGGCAAGATGGATGCAACTCACATGGGCAGCTTACTTTTTAGCCTGTGTAGTCTTAAACTACTCGCTCAACTGGCCGTTGAGTTGCGGCCGTTATATGGCGTGTACGTTTCCATTGTTTACGTCAATAGCAGTCGCCAGCGAGAAAAAGCCGATTGTGGGACAGACGGCGGCAGTTGTTTTTGCCATATTCCAGGGTGCATATCTCTTTTGCTTTTTATATAGTGGATCTGTCTTTTGAGTTGACATTATGAAAGGGTCGAAACATGAACGCACTTCTTTGGACCACCTCCTCGGCTGTGATGGCAGCTTTACTGAGCCTTTTGGCAATAAGGGCGCTGCACGAACTTTTGTGCATTAATATTATCAAGGATGATTGGAAATCAAACGCCTCCCGGCTGCTGTCACCTGCAAACTGGCCGTGGCCGGTGGTGTTTGTTGCCTCTCTTGCGATTCTCTGGCTGGGCGCGTATGTCAGTTATACCGCCATGTACGGGGAGAATGGCTTCTTTCAACACTTTTGGAGCCGCTTCACGGAGGCGGGTGACTCCCCGCATTATCTTTATATTGCCGAAAATGGATATGCCCGTGCCGGAGAAGAAATCAACAAAATCGTTTTCTATCCGCTATATCCCTTACTTATGGCCTGCTTAGGCGCGTTGCTGGGCGGGCGTCTGGAACTAGCGGGGATGATCATATCACAGACTTGTTATGGCCTGTCGGCTGTCGTTCTAATGAAGCTGGCCAAAAAGGACTGCGCCCATCCCGGAACCGCCCTCTGCGCGTATTGGTTATACCCTTTCGGCTTTTTTTGCCTTGGCATTTTTACAGAGGGTCTGTTTCTGTTTTTGACCATCCTCGGCTTATATCTGATCCGTATACGAAAATGGGTCGCCGCCGGGATAGTTAGCCTCCTATGCTCGCTCACAAGAACACAGGGGATTCTGCTAATTCTGCCCGGCGTATATGCAGCGTGGCAGGACTGCCGCGAGAAGGGATGGAATTGGCGTTATCTGGCGCTCGCCGGGTCTGTCCTTGGGTTTGGCGTCTATCTTATTCTCAACAAAATTGTTTGTGGAGATTATTTTGCATTCCGATATTATGAAAGTATTTCCCCATGGTGGCAGACAACACAATGGCTTGGCGATACGATTGTGCAGCAGCGGGATATGGCGCTAAAATACCCCGGTCTGTCAAAATGGATTTATTGGCCCCAACTGGCCCTATATTTTATCGTTGCATATTTTCTTTTTGTCGGCTATCACCGGAGGCTGGACACGAGCCATATTCTTTACGGCACGGCATACCTGGGAATGTGCTATACTGCGTCCTGGCTGATAAGCGGGTGCCGGTATCTTCTCGGCTGCGTTCCGATGTATCTTTGTATAGGACAGGTAAAAGACCGTAAATACCGCTATATCATTCTGTTCATAGAATTTGTTTTCTTTTGGGTCTACTACCATTGGTACATACAAGGACAAGCGATCATGTAAAGGTTTCAAGCGGGGGCATAATGAAAAAAGCTGTAGTGACAAGTTTGTTTATTCTGGTGGTGGTCGCTGCGATTATCTGCATATGTTCGCAGCATACCAGCAGCCCAAATAGAAATGCACCGCTCCCGGAAAAAGAATTGATTGATCCGGCCAGTGGTAAGAGCGTTCCAGTTAGAGATATGCGGGAAGTGTATGCAGGCACAGGCACACCCGCAGATAATCCTTCTGATTTCCGTATCAATCCGTCAAACACACTGGACATTGGCCGCGACAATCAATAGTAGGAGGTATTTGTTATGAAGAAGATTACTCTTTCGTTGCTTCTGGTTATTTCAACTTTGCTATCCTTTTTCTGCGGCGTAGCAGTTGCTGCAGATTCATCCGCAAGCCTTCAATTTGAGGCAGATTCCACCGCTAGTATCAAGTAGCGAGTATATATTCTATTATACAAAAATGAAACAGTCTCGTATTATTATAATCACGACTATTATAATGTGTCTTGTATTCCTTTCGGGATGTTCTGACAGAAAGGACTTGTCATTTGAGGCCGCTTATACCATCGACGGCGATCTGTACCCGGAGGGACGGATCATGAACTATGTGGAAAAGGCCGTTATTACAAACACGGGAACAGACAGCACAAAGGAGCTTTATTTCCATATCTACGCCAACATGTATAAACATCTATATAAGGTGGAGGATGGAGATATTGCGGTCACATCTGTCTGCGACGGCAGCGGCAATATGCTTGACTTCAAGCGTATGCAGGAGGGCGTCCTCTATCGTGTCAAGCTGGCGAAACCGCTGGAACCGAGAGAGGCAACAGAAATAACTTTTTTGTGCGAGGTGCTTATCCCCGATCTGGAACGCAAATATGGCATATCCCCCGACGGCGATATACAACTTCCATCCTTTGCCGCGCAGTTGGCTGTTTATGATGAGAATGGATGGGACACTGAGCCGCTCCCGGAGGAAGGAGATGGGCGCTACGCGACTGTGGCCGATTATGACCTGACGATCCGTGTGCCGGAGGACTATACCCTTGCCTGTAATGGTACGGAGTTGTCCTGTGAAACGGGCGATGACGTTAAAACCTATCGCTACTATGCGGAAAAGCGGCGCGATTTGGTCGTGGCCGCCTGCAAAGACTATGTGTGCCTGGAGCGGACCGTGGGAAACACCACGATCCTTGGGTATTTCAATGAAACTGTGAATTGCGTGACTCCGGACAACATGGAGCGTGTCATGGATTATGCCGCTTTCGCCTTGGATTACTTCAACAGCATTTTTCCAGAGTACCCGTATGACACACTGGTGGTCACAAACGCCGCCCTCGGCTCAAATGTAGCGGTCAATATGGAGTACTCCGGTATGATAACCGTTTATTTTGACACCCTGGGTGCCAGTACCGGTTCGCGCATGGGAACATACCACGAAATTGCCCATCAATGGTTTTACAGTCTGATCGGGAATGATGAAAACAACGAGCCGTGGCTGGATGAGGGCTTTGCCACCTTTGCCACGGGGCTGTGCATGGAGGCAGAGGGAACCGGGAATGTAGATGAAACGTATTGGGATATTTACGCTATAACCGATACGACGATGCAGGGGGACAAAGTAAATGTGGGCGCGGATGAGGCTGAAGTATATGATTTCGTGATCTATAACCGGGGGTGTATGTTCCTCAAACATCTTATGGACACTCTTGGCCCGGACAAGTTCCTGCCCATTTTGGCCGAATACTGCAAAAATAATATGTACGGGATCGCAACAACGGATAGCTTCTTAAATACAATCTATGCCGGGACGGATGTGGATATATCGTCTATCGTTGATGAATACATCGGGAAAAACTGAAAGATGAAAAATCAAATTGATCTTTCACAAAGATATATGGCAGCGCCGGATATACTGCGTGTGGCCTGCGTGTTCATCGTGGCGTGGTATCATATCTGGCAGCAAAGCTGGCTTGATCCCAGCATCCATATAGGGAAGATCTATATTAACCTATGGGATGTTATCAGCGACGGCTATATGATGGTAGACGTGATGCTGCTGCTGTCGGGGTTCCTGCTGGCCCTGCCCTGCGCCCGACGGCAAATGGCGGGGCTTCCGCAGCAGAGTCCGGAGAACTTTTACCGGCGTCGGTTCTGGCGTATCGGTCCGTCCTATCTGTTGGCTAACGTGACGGTGTTTCTGTTTTACTCCATCCTTGAGGGAAAGTATGGGTCTTGGGTCTCGGCGCTGAAGGATTTGCAGACACATTTAACATTCACGCACACATTCTTCTACGATACATATATCGCCACACCGTCGCTGGTGGTGATCTGGACGCTGGCTGTCGAGGTGCAGTTCTATGCTTTATGGCCCATGTGCGCGCTGTATTATCGAAAGCATCCCGGATGGGTCTGCGCGGTAATGACGGTAATAGCATTTAGTTACCGGGCCTGGGTATATCCCCAGCCGGATACCAACATGCTGGTCAACCAGCTGCCGGGTATGCTGGACATATACGCCTGCGGCCTGGGGTCGGCCTGGGTCCTGGCACGGCTGGAAATGGCGGAAAAGCCCGGACCCGCCGTGCGCCGGTGGCTGGCTCCGCTGGGGATGGTGGTTGGCTTTGCCGTCCTGGTGAGGGTCATGTATGTGCAGGGCGGTGAAGATTACGAGGCTTTGAGAAAAGGGCAGCTTCTGTGGCGGCCTGTCCTTGGATTGGCGGGCGGTGTCTTTCTTGTGTGCGGCTGTCTGGCCCCGCAGAAAATGTCGGAGCTTCTTGGCAATCGCGTAACACGGTTTCTATCTGCGGTGTCTTTCAACTTCTATATGTGGCACCAGTTTTTGGCCTGCCGATTGCGGGACTGGCATATCGTACCGTCCGTTTCCGATACGCCCAACCAAGTCCATGAGCATCCTTGGCAGATGAAATACACCCTTTTGTGCTTTTTCACGGCGTTGGTAATTTCGACAGCGATCACCTATCTTTGGGAGCGGCCATTGGCGCAGTGGGCACGAAAACGAGAGAAGTATGTCAAAAAAAGTTCGTAAAACAAGCGGCTCTGCGCCGCAGCACGCCGAGCCGTGGGAGGACGATCCATGCTGTTCAATTCTCTGCGATTTCTGATTTTTTTCCCGGTAGTAATATGCGTATGCTTTCTGTTACCCGCGAAGCTGCGGCAGTCATGGTTGCTGGCGGCGAGTTACTTTTTCTATATGTGCTGGAATGCCAAATACGCGCTGCTGCTGTTTTTCGTGACGGCGGTGACTTACGCCGTCGGGCTGCTCATTGACTGCACGGATCGTTTTTCGTGGTCAGAAAAGAGCGTTATTCATGTGAAGAAGCTTTGCGCGGCGACTGGCATCGTGCTGGCGATGGGCGCGCTGTTTTTCTTCAAATATATCGGCTTTGTCGTGGACAGCATGAATAAGTTGCTGGCGCTGGCCCATGTGCAGCTGAGCATTCCCACTTTTGATGTGCTTCTGCCGGTTGGCGTCTCATTTTATACATTCCAGGCCATGGGCTATGTCGCAGACGTGTACCGGGGCCAACCGGCAGAGCGCAATTTTGTCCGATATGCGCTTTTTGTTTCTTTCTTCCCGCAACTGGTCGCCGGTCCCATTGAGCGCTCAAAAGATCTGCTGTGTCAACTGAAGGAACTTGGCCCTCCCCGGCTGGATAGGCTTCAAAATGGGGTGCTGCTCATGCTGTGGGGGTACTTTCTCAAAGTGGTGCTGGCGGATCGCATCGCCGTTGTGGTTGACACGGTGTATGCTAACCCGGCAGCTTACGGTGGTTGGTATATCGTCGTCGCCACGATATTGTTCGCATTTCAGATTTACGGCGACTTCGCCGGTTATTCCACTATCGCCATGGGCGCGGCTGAAGTTCTGGGTGTACGCCTGACGGATAACTTTGACGCGCCGTATCTGTCACGCTCTGTTGGGGAGTTCTGGCGGCGCTGGCACGTTTCTTTGGGCAGCTGGTTCCGGGACAATCTGTATATCCCCCTGGGTGGGAACCGAAAGGGAAAAGGACGCCGGTATCTCAATCTGATGGTCGTGTTCCTGGCCAGCGGCCTGTGGCATGGCGCGGACTGGTCTTTTGTGGCATGGGGTGGTCTGAACGGGCTTTATCAGATCGCCGGAGCGTTGACGAAGCCTCTGCGCCGCCGGGCGATGAACGTCCTGGGCCTTCGCCGTGACAGCCTGGGGCACAAGGTACTGCAAACACTGATTACCTTTGCGCTGGTGGACTTTGCCTGGATTTTTTTCCGGGCTGAGAGTCTGTCCGCCGCGCTATTCGTCATTCGGAGCATGTTCACGGTTCATAACCCATGGGTGCTGTTCGACGGTTCCCTGTACCGTCTCGGGCTGGATCAGAAGAACTTCCAACTGATGGTGTTGTGCATCCTGCTGCTTTTGGCGGTGGACTGGCGCAAGCGCGCGGGCGTATGCACCCGGCGCGTGATCGCCGGACAGGACGCATTGGCCCGTTGGCTGGTGTTCGCTGTCAGCGTGAACCTCATCCTGCTGCTGGGACGGTGGGGCATCGGCTATGACCCGGCCAGCTTCATCTACTTCCAGTTCTGAGGGAGGCGCGCCATGAAGAAAGCGATCAAAACGACTCTCTCGCTGCTCATTCCCCTGGCGTTGACGCTCGCCATGCTGCTCGGTCTGTCCCTGCTGACGGAACAAAAGGACAGCCGGTACGAGTACGGCCCATTTCTGGCCCAGGAAGAGGATTTCGACGTGCTGTTCTTCGGCACCAGTCACATGATCTACGGCGTCTATCCCATGGAACTGTGGCAGGACTACGGGATCGTGTCCTATAATTTGGCAGGCCACGGAATACATATCCCCACCGTTTATTGGGTGATGAAAAACGCTCTGCGCCAGACAAAGCCGAAGCTGGTGGTGGTAGACTGCTATCTGCTTGAGAAGCAAACAAAAATGTTCAACAACTTCTCCCAGGTACACCAGTCCCTGGACGTGTTCCCCTTGACACTTACGAAAGTGCGGACTGCCTTCGATCTGCTGGATGACGCGGCTTTTGACGCGGAGTTCGCGGGCGGGGCAGATCGTACCCGAACAGAGCTGGGACTGCTGTGGAACTTTGCACAGTACCACAATCGGTGGACAGAGCTGGGCCAGGATGACTTTTCACCCAAATATACGGTGGAAAAGGGCGCGGAGAGCTTTAACGTGGATGTGGCGGTCCCCAGAACCTCCCAGCCGACAGACGCGGTGCTGGAGGAAACGACGGGGATGGAATATCTGCGGCGCATCGTGGAGGACTGCCAGCGGGAAGATATAGACGTGCTGCTGGTGTATCTGCCCTTCCCGCCTGGGGAGACTGAACGCATGGAGGCCAACACCGCCAGGATGATCGCGGCGGAGTATGGCGTGGATTTCATCGACTATCTGGATTCGGACGTGGTGGATCTGAATACGGACTGCTACGATTACTGGTCGCATTTGAATCCCTCCGGGGCCAGGAAAGTAACCGACCATCTGGGGCAGTATATCCGGGAACGCTATAACATACCCGACCGAAGGGGTGATGCAAGCTATGCCGGATGGTACGATGATTATGTGGCATATACTGAATATAAGCTGGATCTGTTGGAAGAACAGACGATGCTGAAAAACTACCTTGTGTTGCTCCAGGACAAGCACTTGAGCGCCTGCTTGTATCTGGCGCAGAGCGACCTGTGGTTCGGGCCGTACCGGGCGCTGCTGGCCAACATAGGCATTGACACCGCCGCATTGCCTGCCCAGGGTCCGGCGCTGGTGCTGGTCGACCGGCTGGCCGGATCTGTCTCTGTGTTGCAGCCGGGCCAGGAAGTCGATTCTGGCTTCGGAGCGTTCTCGTTGTCCCAAGTGGAGGACGGTACATATTCTGTCCGAGTGAACGGAATAGATGTTTTATTAGCGGATACAGATGCCGTGGCGGGCATCGTGGCCATGTCTAATACTGATAGGGCGCTGTCCACGGCAGCACAGTTCTCCTCTGGCCCCGATGGGGAGAGCAAAATGACGGAATAAATCTTGTTTACTGTCTATGGGAGAAAACTATACCGAGCGGAAACACCTACTTTATTCGCCAGCTTCTCAACGGTCATTTCCCGGTTCTCACGGGCATTTCTAATCACTACACCTAATGTGTCAGGATAATTTCGCACTGTCAGTTCACCTACCATGATTATTATACCGAATCATGGATTATATATAATGGTACAGTAGGCCAATTTTTATGACCCTATTAGTTCACATAATTACATGAATGGCGTACCCCGCCAAAGAAAAAAACGATGGCTTGGCGGGGTCAATTCGTTATACCTTCGTTATGCCTAACCCCTCCAACTCCTCGTTTTTTGGAACTGGAGGGGGTTATTTTTGCGCTGGACTCTGTTCGGCGCAACACCGCTACTGACAGACAGCAACGGCCTGTGCGCCTATTCCCCAGGACTATTCTTCTGGAACAGATTCGCACCATCGACAAGAGCCGTCTGGATGGTTACATCGGGCATTTAAGCAAGGAACATATCGCCGGCATGGATCATGCCCTGGCCGTCAGCATTGACCTGATAGACCGGGTGCCAAATACACTCGTCATGTGCCTCTGCCGCACCTGTGCAGAGAGCTTCCGCAGCGCAGGCAACAACTATCTGCGCCGGATCGACCCTTATCAGGTCGAGCGTGACACCTGTACTTACTGCAACCGCCGCCTGGGATATGACTATGAACTGATACCCAAAGCTCAATCAGAGATTTGATAAGAGACCCAAAAATAACAGATTCGCACAAGTGACACTTTACCACAAGCGTGATATTCTCTCTTTGACATCACAGCTACGGTACGATCAATCACTTGTTCAGGAAAGGAGCTTTATATCATGGAACAGATTGTACCATCCACCTCTGTTGGAAAACGGACTTACTCCGTTGATGAGATTCAGGATATGTTGGGCATCTGCAAAAGGAAAGCCTATCAGTTCCTTGGATTTCTCCCGCAATTGATGGGCAGCCTCCATGCCGTTGACCCCCGGCATATCAATGTCCAAGAACACGATCTGCACATCCGTCAGATCTGACACAAGAAGCGCCTGTCCCGAAGTGAACACCACATAATCAAAGGGCCATTGCTTCGCCGTGAACTGTTCCTCCAGCATACGGCTGAACAGGTCGCAGAACGCCGCGTCGTCATCGCAGATCACAACCTTCATGTTTCAGCCCCCTTTCCCGCTTTTCTGCTATCTTACCCCGCCAGGACTGTTCTGTCCAGTCTGCGTTTATCAACCTGCATTTCACTGCAGAAAACCCGCACTTTTGGATAATTGGCCCACAGGATAAATCCAACGTGGTATAAGTAACAAAGGGTTACATATCTGTTACCATTTGACCCTATTCCACCTTTTTCTTCCAACAGCCGAAAATCCAAAACTTCTAAAGAAATTTTTTTGTCTTTTCACATTTTGCCTTTTTTGAAGATATTACAGCGCAGAGAAAGAAAGCAGGTAGCCCATGCACGAGGAGGAACTGATCAACCGAATACGTCAAGGCGATGAAGCTGCAGCAGAAGAATTGATACACCGCTGGTATCCCCGCATCTTCCGCTATTGCAGAACTCGTTGCGGGAATAGGGAAACAGCGGAGGATCTGACACAGGAAACTTTTCTACGACTGTTCAGATACCTTTCCAGTTATAGAAGCGACGGGAATTTCAAAGCGTATCTGTTTTCCATTGCCAATCGGCTATGTATTAAAGAAGGTAAGAACCCTCCCTTATACCCGTTGGAGCACGAAGAGAGGCTGACAGGCCCGCATGACGAGATTCATCGCATGGAGGACCGTGATGAGATACATAGTCTTTTGGAAACACTTCCCCCGGAGCAGCGGGAAGCAATTTTTCTACGATTCGGGGAGCGCCTTACTTACCAGGAAATCGCTGAAGCGACAGACTGCAATATGAGAACAGCGCAAGGTAGGGTCAGATGTGCTTTGAAAAATATGAGGAAGAAGATTCGCCATGAATAACAGAGAACTGAAAAAAAGTCTGATAGGGTATTTTGACCAGACGATGGACCCGGAGATCAATGTTGCACACATGGAAAAAACAGTAAACCAGTGTATTGCAATCATGCGGAAACAGACAGCTGCCTGGGAGGGGTCCCGGCAGAACTTTTGGAGGTTCCTATCGGACGTGTTCCATTTTGAGGGAATACCCATTTTTTTGTCTCAGATGGTCGTATTCTTTGTCGCTTGCCTAACCGCCTTATCCACACCCTTGGGACACTATGAGTTGCCCATGTGTATGCCCCTATTTATCCTTGCCGTCACGCCGGTCTTTTTCAAGGGGCAGTGTTACCGGGTCAGCGAGGTGGAGGCAGCCACTCGCACCTCCGGGCCGTTGTTGACGCTGGCCCGTCTAGTGTTGGCTGGCGGCGGCGCACTGGTATGCCTGACGTTCCTTCTGGGGCTGAAGATATACTTACAACACTCCTGCGAGAGCTTGGGCCGGATGGTGATTTATTGCTTGGTGCCCTACCTCACCTGCATGACCGCCATGCTAGCCCTGCTCCGCAGAAGTAGAAAGAGTGGCGCGCCCTTGTGCATGACCATCGCCCTGTGCTCAGTGCTATTCTGGAGATATACCGCGATACTTCTCCCTTGGCTATATGAGGCGTCCGCTCTTGGGATATGGATCGCTGCGGTCTTTGTCTATTCCTGTCTTTTCGCAAAAGAGATAGTTTATATCATTCATGCAAATAAGAAGATTGGCATGTATGGGATCATCAATTAATCCCATCAATGCGCACGAACGGAGGAACTGATATGTACAGAAAGGTCAAGCCGCCCCCCGGCAGAATCCGGCGGAGGGCAGCCCAACGGCAGACAGTGTGGAGTGTGCTGGCGTTGCTGATAGCCCTTTCCCTGACGGCGTTCGTCTGCGCGGCACTATTGCTGTTCAGACTGACAAACAGACCGGTTCCGAAGCCGAGCAACACAGTGCCGCCAGCGGTGCAGGGCACCCCGCCAACCAACACAGTTACAAAACAGCCGGAAAGCGTGCCGGAGGAGACTGGCCTGCCTGCCGCCGAACCCAACATATCGGCTTCTACATAGCGGATGGTTCCAATGCCCATATATTCTCTATGACCCGTAACGGGAAAGCGCACTTCGCAACACCGGATAGGATCGCGGCCGTCCCAAGTCTTGGAGAACACCAATATACTAAACATACAAACAAGGAGGAAAAGATGTATGGAATTGTCGATTGACCGACTGACGAAACACTACGGCCACAAAATAGCCGTGGACCGGGTCAGCGCCACACTGGGTCCCGGCGTCTACGGTCTGCTGGGGGCCAACGGCGCAGGCAAGACCACCCTCATGCGGATGCTGTGCGCCATTTTGGAACCCACTTCCGGGGAGGTGCGTTTCGATGGGAAAGAAGTGTCTGGCCTGGGAGGAGCCTACCGGGACGTGCTGGGGTATCTGCCCCAGGACTTCGGGTACTATCCCAGCTATACTGCCTCGGAGTTTCTCGCCTACATCGCTGCTCTCAAGGGTATACCCAGGGAGGCGGCGAAAAAGCGTGTGAAGGAGTTGCTGGGTATGGTCGAGCTGGAGGGCGTTGCCAACAAAAAGATCAAGACCTTTTCCGGCGGCATGAAACAGCGGGTCGGCATCGCCCAAGCTCTTTTGAACAATCCCCAAGTGCTTATCCTGGACGAACCCACGTCAGGGCTGGACCCCAAGGAGCGAGTGCGGCTGCGGAACCTGCTTTCCGAGTATGCGGGAAATAAAATCGTGATCCTGTCCACACACATTGTCTCTGATGTGGAGGCAATTGCAGATGAGGTGTTCGTGATGAACGCTGGCCAGTTCATCATGCATGGCACAGTCGCGGAACTGGCAGGACAGGTGAAGGGCAAGGTCTGGGAGCTGAACGTTCCCAGGGAACAGGCACATTATTGGCAGGAGGAAGTCACAGTGGCAAATTACCGCAATGAGGGAGAGCGGGTTGTGCTTCGCATCATTTCGGACGAGAAACCCTCTGATGGAGCCGTTCCCTGCGAGCCTATACTGGATGACGCATATCTTTATTATTTCGGCGCAAAGGAGGCGCAGCGATAACATGGAACTTTTTGCTTTGGAACATAAACGGCTTTGGCGGTCAACACGGGTGTGGATCTGTGTGTTGCTCTGCTTTATATACTGCGTAATATACGGGGGTGTGCTGAGTTATCAGTGGTTTGTTTTTGGTAACGTAGGCATAGATTCAACCAGCCCTTACAAGAACAATTTTGACGGTTATTCTGCAATCCAGGACTATAAAGCGCAAGCAGACAAATACGGCGATGTATGGACAGACGAGGCGTTCCAGCAGATGGTGAAGGATTTTCAAACCATGGAACCGCCCCAGCAGCTTCAATCTATGTACGACTGGCAAACAGTATCATCGTTTCTCAACAACTTATACCCAGAACTAATGGACATGGAGAGCCAGACGTATCAGCCTCTGATCCACTATGTAGACACGGAGAAATTGACTGATTTTTATGAAAAACGGCAGGAATTCCTGGACTACAACCTGGAAGTCAGCCGTCAGAACTACCTGTTGACTGATGAGGACGTGGAGACGCTCCGGGAAATGGACAGCCAAATAGAGGAACCCTATAAGTATGATTGGATACAGGGATGGTCACATCTTCTGTCCACATCTCTGGCATCTACAGGCTCGCTTATGGCACCGTTTTTGGCTATCGTTCTGGCGTTCACTTTCTCCGGGGAGTGGCACAACAGTACCGCGCCGCTGCTGCACACCACAAAGCACGGTTGGCGAAAGCTGGCCTATGTCAAGGTCCTCAGTGGTTTGGCCTTCGCGGTGGAACTGTTTGTACTGATTGCAGGAGGAGAGATTCTGGCTCAACTCGTCTATCTTGGCACATCCGGCTGGGATACACCCATTCAACTCATCAAACTTGTTGCCGTGGCACCCTGGAATATGCTCCAGGCAGAGCTATACGAGTTGGCCTTTATCTTCCTTGGCGTCATCGGCTATGCGGGCGTTGTCATGCTCTTCTCGGCCTTGGTGAAGAACAACGTTTTGTCGCTCGTTTTTAGCTTAGCGCTCATAGAGGTGCCGGGCCTGCTCGGATTTTATCTGCCCGTATGGGCACAGGACGCCTCCCAGTTTATCCCCTTGGTAGGCAGTCCTACCGACATCTTCCGCATGAATATGTTTCACATTTTCGGAAAAGGTGTCTGGATGCCTTGGATGCTCATCACCGTCCCTGTGCTAATCGGTATTGTGTGTACCCCCTTTGCCATCAAGGGCTGGGCCCGGCGGCAAAAGGTATGATGAATAATCAGACATATAACGCGCCACAGGTAGAGTCCTTGTGGGTGCGCTGTCCAAGTTGCGGTCAAAAAACGAGGACGAAAGTATATGCTGACACAGTTCTCCTCAACTTCCCCCTCTTTTGTCCGAAGTGCAAAAAGGAAACAAGGGTAAGTGTCGTACAATTGAAGATGGCACGAAGCGAAGAGCCGGACGCCTAATGCGCAGAGCCTGCTTCTCCGAGATGACGGAGATGCAGGCTCTTGTTTTTTCGTGTATCTATTCGATTGTAATGAGATCATTTGCCCGAATAACTTTTAGAACAGCCTGAAGAATTGGTACTATCATTTCGGCTTCATGCTCACCGCAACATTCAATCATCAGGCGAAGCTGATCTAAAGCCGGTGAATCCCGTCCTATTTCCGGGTAGAATATCTCTCTGCTATCTATGTCCAGCGTTCGGACAAGAGCATAGAGGACCTCCAATGTTGGGTTTCCTTTATAGTTTTCGATCTTAAGTACGGTCTGCGGATCAATATTTGCGGCATCAGCAAGCTCACGTTGACTAATTCCACGCCTGCCGCGGGCCAGCTTAACCGCATTACCTAGAGAACGAGAATAGTCCGACATCATCAATCACCTCGGACTTATTTTACAATACACCCCCGTTCAGCGCGATTTATTGAAGTATAGCAATTACTTATATTGTAATATATCAGCCATCTCTACTTCCAGCTCAAAAATAGCCCTTCAGCTACTTTTTAGAGGCAGTTTCAATCAGGGCTTTAGTAGTTGCCTTGACAACCTCCATAGAACGCTCATCACACTCACAAAGCTCCCGAAGAAGCCTCACGATCTCAGAATCGTCACTCGGCTTGTCCGGGAAGAATATCAAATCCGCCGACACAGACAGTTCCCGAATCAGCTTACAAAGAAGGTCATAGCTTGGTTTTTTCAGACCGCTTTCAATCCGATAGATATACCGAGCGGAAACACCTACTTTATTCGCCAGCTTCTCAACGGTCATTTCCCGGTCCTCACGGGCATTTCTAATCACTACACCTAATGTGTCAGGATAATTTCGCACTGTCAGTTCACCTACCATGATTATTATACCGAATCATGGATTATATATAATGGTACAGTAGGCCAATTTTTATGACCCTATTAGTTCACATAATTACATGAATGGCGTACCCCGCCAAAGAAAAAAACGATGGCTTGGCGGGGTCAATTCGTTATACCTTCGTTATGCCTAACCCCTCCAACTCCTCGTTTTTTGGAATTGGAGGGGGTTATTTTTGCGCTGGACTCTGTTCGGCGCAACACCGCTACTGACAGACAGCAACGGCCTGTGCGCCTGTTCCCCAAGACTAGGTGATCGCTCAAAAAAAGCCTAATTCTTTGGACAGGCTATTTCTGCACAGCTACTGAACTGTCAGTACACATCCAATTTACACCAAAACTACGTCCTGTACCCATTACATTGCCTGTTACACAATATGATGGATACACCTGTCATCTCCGCAAACGGCGGATTCCTTATTGCCGCGGCCCGCCCTGCCGGTCTGGATTTTCACAAAAATCTGACTGGAGGTTATATGAAGATGCTGAACAGGAATAGCATCTACTTTTTGAATTTGCGCGATCCGCAGGCCATAGTCTATACGGACGCAAAAGGAACGGTGATCCGTCTGACCAGGGAGGACTTTGCAAGCGAGGATGAATTTCTGACGTGGAAAGCCCGCTCTGACGAGGACTACCGCTTCTCTGAAAAAGCAGGGCGCAGCTATTACGATAAGTGCATCCCTGTGATCGAGGCTATCGACGCCCCCTTGCCCTCCGCCGAGGATGTGCTGCTGGCCCCTATACTGGAGGCAGAACGAGCGGATCATCAAGCGGCTTTGCTGGTAGAAGTAAAATCAAAGCTCACAAAAGCGCAGTATCGCCGCCTGTGGTTGTTCATCGTTGAGCGGTTGGACGAGAAACAGATTGCCCAGCGAGAGGGAATCACACAACAAGCCGTGTCACAGAGCCTTGTGGCAATACGAAAAAAATTTGGAGGTTTTTCAAAAAATTAGCGTAGAAGCATTGTATTCTGGCATGCTTTCTTGTTCTTTATGAAGAATACATACTTCTTCGTTCTCTGACAACTGAATACACGGTGTCACAGGCACAAAAACCGCGTGATAGCGACGCAGGGTGCGACGCCACGATGAAGCGACCCTTTTGGGACAAGCCTCGGAGCGACCAACGCATACCCTGGACCCGACCCGGCAGATCGGGCGCAATGACAGCGCGGTGGATAATGAAACTTGCTCACGCTCTCCCATGGACTTGAGGGGAAGCCCTGCGGTATGCGCCAGCCCTACAAGCAGCGGTATCGCAGAGTTATGACAGCCTTGCCAGAGGCGGCCCGTGACATCCCCTATCGCCGGGGTGCGTGGCAAATACGGCGAGTATCACACAAAAGAAAGAAGTCGGTGTATCATCCATAGGTCATCCTACGGTGATACATCCGGCTTCCTTTTGGAAGAAGGCATCCCTATGGAA
>CANRNF010000047.1 GCA_947631865.1 uncultured Oscillospiraceae bacterium
TATAAGCACGGCAGCGATTTTGTGAAGTACGCGAAGCAGATGATCTCGAAGGACATCCGCGTGAACGGAGAGTTCTACGTTGCGCCGGTATACAATGAGATGATCGAGGCGGGAATGAAGCTGGTGTTTAAAGATGTAGGAGAGGCAATGCATGGTCTGGGGACACCAGAGGATCTGACAGAGTTTCTGGCGTTGAACAAAAAACTATGAAAATAAAGACCGTATCATCCTGGCTCCCTGAAAGCGAATATGTTTCCTTTGACGTATTTGACACACTTATCAAGCGAAGTGTTGCCATGCCGGCGGATCTTTTTTTGTTGATAGAGCAGTACTGCGTATCTATAGGAAAAGAGATCCCAAAAGAGTTTGCGAAAAAACGTCGGGAAGCGGAGGAATATGTGTGCAAAAAAAGGGGGGCGCAGGGTTGCCTTGATGATATATACGATGTGATGCGTGATGAATTCGGAGCATACACAGACGAACTGAAGGCGATAGAACTTCGATTGGAGATGGACGGATGTAGACCTAATCCGTCGTGCGCAGAGCTATTGCGCCGCTGTTTGGAAGCGGGTAAGACGGTCGTTCTCATCTCAGATATGTATCTTCCTGCCGCATTCATCGGAAAAATGCTGGAAAAGTGCGGCATAGGCGGTTATGAGAAGATATATGTTTCCTGCGAGATGGGAGCACAAAAAGGAGATGGATCGCTGTTCAGAGCTGTTTTGAATGATTTGAACATTCATCCGCGTCAGCTGTTCCACATTGGTGACAGCTGGAAGGGAGATCTCCTGCGTCCCCTGTCTATGGGTATAAAGGTGTGGCATGTTGACCGAGGACAAAAACAGCTATGCAAGTGCCCCAAACACTTGCCGGAAGAGGCGGCATTTTCATATCGGACACTGCAAGCCTGTATCAGAAACTGCTCCCAGGGGATGACAGAGAATGAGAAGCGGGGATGCAGATTGTTTGGGCCGCAGTTATATGGTTTTGCGCAATGGCTCCTGGCCCGGCTGCGGGAGGATGATATCCATGACGTGTATTTCATGGCGCGGGACGGATATACATTGAAACAGGCCTTTGATGAATTGGGCACAGATGATATCAGCACCCATTATTTATACTGCTCCCGGCGCTCGTTCCAAGTCCCTTTAATGTGGAAGCATCCCCAATTTGATGATGTGATCAGTCTTTTTGCTTTCATCAATAAAATGACGGTCCGCACACTACTGTCGAAACTTGGGCTTACCGCAGATGACTACGAGGACCAAATGCGGGCGTATGACCTGGAGCCTGATTGCCTGTACGAAAGAGGAGAGATCTTTAGCGATGGAAGAGTCCGGGCTTTTTATAACTCTATTCAAGCAGACGTCGAGCAAAACTCCAGGGAGGAGTATGAAGCGCTGGTGAGCTATTTGCGCGCCCTGAATATGGCAGAAAAGATAGCCGTGGTAGATATCGGATGGCATGGGACGATGCAATATGCTTTGGAGAGGATCATTGAGAGCGAAGGATGGAAGATCGGGGTAAAGGGATACTATGTTGGCATTCTGGTGGAAGGAAATATCATCAGAGAAAAAAGGATCCAAGCAAAGGGGTATTTGTTTGATCAGGATAAGGGGCAAAAGTTAAGAGAAGGACTTTACATTTGGTGCCCTATTGAAATGCAGTATTTAGGGAATCATGGCAGTGTCAAGCGGTTTGTCATCGAAGAAGGGGAAAGCCATCCGGTTTTCTATCCATATGAGTATGAGAAGGACAAGGGACAAAAAGTGGATGAAGCGGCGATCATGGGCGCTTATCAGTCCGGCGCTGCCCAGTTTGTCCGCTATTTACTAAGTGCCTTTCCCTTTGGGTCCTTCGAGGTCAGTACAGACGCGGCAGTTCACGATTTCATGTGGCAAGGACTTAAACCGACGTTAAAGGATGCGTATTTTTGGGGTAATATGTTTTATTTTGATTATGAAAACAGCTATGTTGCCCGTCCAAAATGCATTTGGTATTACTTGATACACTGGAAGGAATTGAGAAATGATTTCCTGTCTTGTGGTTGGCATATCGGCTTTATGCGGCGGCTGTTTTTGATCCCGCTTCCGTATGACAAAATATATTTTGCGATGAAGAAAGCATATAAGAGGAAATATAAGGGGAAATACAAAACGCCGCAATTATAAAATCCACGAGGAAGGACATTTGAAATGCACGTTTTATTTGTTGCAGATGCCGACAGCAGATACGGCGCGTCGCATTCGATGCTTCAGATGGAGTAAGCATCCTCGGGGGGACGATATGTTGGAGCATGAAAAGGTCAGTATCATTGTACCGGTCCATAATATGGAAAAGTATCTGGACCAGTGCGTACAAAGCCTAGTTCAACAAAGCTATTGCAATATCGAGATCATACTGGTCAACGATGGCAGCAGTGATGATTCGGCAGCAATTTGCAGGAAATATGCGGAATATGATCCTCGAGTCATTTATGTAGAGCAAAGAAATCAGGGCACGGCAGCAGCGCGGAATGCAGGCATGGAAAGAGCTATAGGCACTTGGATCATGTTCGTGGACGCGGATGACTGGCTTCCAGAAAATGCTGTGGCGGCTTTGGCCGCATGCGCGAATGAATATGACATCGTGATCGGCGATTACTATTGTGTGAGCGATGACAAGGTACGGTGGGAGCACTTTTTCCGGCAGGATGTTTCTGACGAGGATAAAGTATCGCCGCTCTGGCTGATCGGCAACGCCTTGGGGTGTCCAGCCTACGGCCTTGATAGCGGGTGCAACATCGGGGTGCCGTGGGCCAGGCTGTTCCGCATGGCGTTCCTTGTCGAGAATGGTATATCCTCACCAGTCGGCCTGAAACGGATGCAGGATACTGTATTGAACATCCGTGCCTTTCTGTGTTCACCCCGCGTCGGCTACTGCCCGCAGCCGGTATATTACTATCGTGTTTGGGACAGGTCTGCTTCACGCGCTTATGACCCATATTTTGCCGATACGGCTGCCAATCTGCTGAAATGCATCCGGGAGCCGGTAGGCGGCAATGCAGACCCGAAAATTCGTGAACTGTATGGGTTTAAGGCGGTATCGCTCTTTATGGAGACGATCAACCTGTATTACTGCCACAAAGACTGCCCATTGAGTCTGAGGGAAAAGCTGCAAGGGCTTAAGACACTTTGCGAGTGCCCTGCCAACACAGCTTTATTGAAAGAATACAACAGGTCCCTTTTCGGAATGAAAACGCGGGTTTTACTGTGGATGCTGGCGCACCGGTCGTATTTGGGCGCATATTGCCTGAAAAAAATACGCAGGCGCCTTTCGTAGGTGATGCGCAAGTGGAGCTACATCCGCTATGATGAGCAGGGCTATGTGACGTTGGTGAGGGAGAAGGAGGTCATCTCCGACCAGGCCACGGTGGGTATCTATAATTATAAGCATGGCAGCGACTTCGTGAAGTACGCAAAGCAGATGATCGCGAAGGAGATCCGCGTGAACGGGGAGTATTATGTGGCCCCGGTATACAACGAAATGATAGAGGCCGGCGGAAAGATCAGATATTACGATATCAGACAGAATATGTACGGTTTGGGCACGCCGGAAGATTTGGAACGGTTTCTCAAAATGGATGTAGCCCGAAAGGCGTTTAGAAACTGATACGTCTAAGCATACATCTTTTCTGTTTAGTAATTTGTGAATGATTCCAATCTACAACGTAGAGGCCTATTTGCTTGTCCTAGGCGTTAAATAATCTGAGGGGGAAACGAATCGTTGAATTATGGCTGATATAACTGAACGAATATACTCAATAGTTTTATATATTGTTGTTTTTTTCTGTACGATTGGCTGTTTTTGGTTAGGAGAACAGCTTGGACCGCGCGGGGAAAAGGGAGCATTTTGCAGAAAAGCACTCTTTTTGTTGGGTATTCTTTTGCCTTGTCTTCTAGCAGGCTTGCGTGCTGACAGCGTTGGCAGGGACGTAAGTGTATATATCGTGCCAAATATAAAGGCTGCAAGAGCGGCGCACGGCGGCTTCCCCGGAGTTTGTAAAGCGTTGGACATGGCACCAGAATATCTGTATATGGTCTTGGTTTATCTGACCACAAGAATAACAGATGATGCGGGGTTGCTCCTCTTTCTCATCCAGTTGCTCACATTTTTGCCGATCGTAATTTCAGCGATCCGATTGAAAAAGGAAGTATCAATTCCACTTGCTGTTGCAGCATATCTGTTTTGCTTCTATCATCAAACGTTGAATATCATGCGGCAGAGTATGGCATGTTCGTTCATCCTTCTGGGAACAGCATATCTCTTCTGCAACGATATGAAGCTCAACTTCAAAACGATCTTGGCATATCTCTGTGCTGCCTTTTTACACAAGACAGGGATATTTGGAGTCGTTACAGTTTACGCATTGTGCAGGTTGTCAACTGCAAAAACACGACGTAAGTTATATTACTTGATATATGCAGCCATTATTCTGGTCCCTGTGATTCTGCCGCTGCTGTTTACATACTTAAGTTCTTTAGGGCTCCTTAGCCAACATTATTTGTGGTATGGAGATGTATTTTTATATAGAAGGGGAGTCCCAGCCCAATGGCTTATGAAGAGCCCATTTTCCCCTTGGGCCACGGCGATAGTGTTGTTGTTGATCTGGAGGACTGGGATTCCATGTTTCTATACATATATCAATGGAATCCATAATCCGAGGATCGCGAGCGTCAGGTCTATCTCTATTTGCGGCTTGCTCATGTATGTTGTCATCCACTATGCTTATTCGACGATATATGGAGAAAGGCTTGCCCTCCCTTATGCGTTCTTTGTAATTCTGCTGGTTCCCTATGCCGCGCAGGGAAAACTTCGAATGCAAAAGAAAACGGTGCTCTTATTGGCGATGTTCGTGTTTTGGTTCTGCTATACATTCATTTTAGGGCTGGACGGCAGAGCCGGTGTATATGAATTCCGCATATGATAACAGGGATAAAGGCGTTGTGGGGAGAGCATGTGTCTGAATCGGCCTCGGTGGCGGTTCAATAAATATAGTAGAGCGGGATATTCGCTATTGTAATCTGATGCCTTCAATTTCGTTAAAAAAAGCAATACTGATAAACGGAATATCCAAATATTCCACAATTGTGTTCACGCTGGTGTTCAATATTGCCCTTGCCAGGTTATTGATGCCAGAGGATCACGGCGTGGTGGCCGTAGTTACTGTTTTCTCAACGTTCTTTAATGTTTTGGCTGATATGGGAATCGGCCCCGCTGTGATCCAAAATAAAGAATTATCCTCAGAAGATATTTACAGCATTTTCAGCTTCACTATTGTCCTTTCGTTCATATTGGGTGGCGCTTTTTGCGTGCTGTCCGTCATTCTTTCAATATTATACAGCAATTCTGTTTACATCCCGGTTGGCTGTACGCTGTCGATCAGCTTGGTTTTCAATGCTATGAACATGGTGCCCCAAGCCATTCTTATGAAAGAGAAAAAGTTTGTGAATGTGGGCATTAGAACTGTTACAGCAAACATTCTGTCCGGTATCGCAGGCATAACAATGGCGGTGATAGGGTTTAAATACTATGCGTTGGTTGCACAATCCGTATTATCCTCAGCGATAGCCATTATTTGGAATTGTTATTTTACCAGACCAAGGATCGGCAAGATCAAGAAAGAAAGCATAGATAAAATCAGAGTATATTCATCATTCCAGCTCGCATTCAGTATCGTGAATTACTTTGCAAGGAACATGGATACGATTTTGATTGGGAAAAATTTTGGCGATAAAGTAGTGGGGGTATATGACAAGGCATATAAACTTACGGTATATCCAACAAATAACTTGAGCAGTGTGATCACGCCGGCATTACATCCGTTCTTTTCTGAGTATCAAAACAACAGCAGTTTAATTTATAAAAAATACATACGTGCATTAAAGCTGCTGTCAATTTTGGGAATATATATTACCGGGATCTGTTTTACGTCATCTAAGGAAATCATTTTAATCTTATATGGAAGTAATTGGATTGATGCCGCGCCATGCTTCAGAATGATGTCGTTGTCAATTTGGTCACAGATGCTCTTGGCAACAACAGGAAGCATTTTTCAAAGCTGTGGGAATACTAAAATGTTATTTGTCACCGGACTTATAACTTCCGCATTGACTGTCGCGGGAATTATTGAAGGAGTCATAGAAGGAAGTATTTATGCTGTATCCCGTAATATAGCAATCAGTTATAACTTACAAATGCCATTTTCCTTTTATATGTTGATTAGTAAAACTATGCACTATGATTTTAAAAGCTTCATTATTCGTTTTGTTCCCGATTTGCTGATGTTGTTATGTGTAGTGTGTGTTGGCGTATTTGTTAACTTTATGGGTTGTTTCTCTGCAAATTTTAGCACACTTGTATGCTTTATAATTAATTCGATAATAGTATCGGTAGTTTTTTTAATTCTCGCTTTCGTGTTCGGACAGTTTAAATATCTAAAGAAGTTAATAAGGTGAGGTTTTATGAACATATTTGTGTATAGTAGAGGCGGTGGAGCATATCGGACTGGTTCTGCTTTAAAATGCCTGCTCGACAGTAATAAGTATGGAGTTTCATATATCCATTATTTCTCCCGCAAGAACTTCTTTATAAGGGCGATACTCAAGTTGGTTACAGTAATTGAAACATTTTTCAACCTCTTATTCTGTGATGTTGTGTACTTCTCTATTATGACTCATGGATCGATGGCGCTAAAGTTCGCGCATCTTCTGCATAAGACTATAATTACAGAGTTTTATTTATCCTTATATGATACAGATGTAAGGGACAGGCAACTTGTGCCTGATAACTCGAGGAAAGCTAGGAAACTCCGTGATAAAGATATCTATGCGTTGAAGAATTCATCCAGGGTTATCGTTTTATCACATGCTGATATTGATTATTATTCGGCACTATTTGATTTAGATCCAAGCGTTGTCCAATATGAGATCATTCCGCTCGTTACAAACCAGAAGCGTACAGCAAAATTAGGTTTTTTTCATGGAAACAAGGATTTTATGCAGTTGTGCTGGACTGGAACATATATTCCGCTTCAGGGTCTTGAGAATGTCATTCGTGCGATGAGCTATGTGAAAGAAAAAAGTAAGATTCCTATTAACCTTCTCCTATGGGGACCAGAGACAGGGCAGACCAAGCAAGGAATATATGATTTGGTACAACAATTGAACCTTAATGACTGCGTAACTTTCCATAACGAATGGGGCAATTTGATCGCTTGGGAAGATTATGTTGTTAATTATTGTGATTTGTTTATTGGAGCTTTTGGTCAATCTGAGAAAGCAAAATACGTTGTGCCTAATAAGGTCGTTGACGGTATGAGTTTTAAACTACCTGTTATTACTGGACCGTCTACTGGCGTCTTCGAGTTTTGTGGTGGAAATGATGATATTTTTATTGTCAATAGTAATGAGCCTATAGCTATTGCTGAGCAGATAATTGATATCAGTAAAATGTCTATTATTGATATCCAGCATAGGGTAGATGTAGCTTATAAAATATATGAAGATAATTTCTGTATGAGCGCTTTTGATAAACGTTTTATGCGTATGATGAATAGTTTTGACTTGGAGTGCTAGTTATTTGTAATAGCCAGTTTTATTCTTTCCTTTCAATTATGAGGTGATCCCATGCCCCTATATACAACAGAAGAGCTGCTTTCATGGATCGCCGAGCGGAACCGAACCGTGCATGTATCCATCCGCAAGAACCGGCTGGAGGACTCGGAGGCGTGGTACTACAACGAGGCGGGAGGCTATATAGAGAACCGGAACAAGAGTTTCTTCCGTGTCATGGGGATGCAGGAGCTGGTGGACGGGCAGGTGGTGTCCGAACAGCCGATGATCATCCAGGACGAGATCGGGTACCTGGGCATTCTCTGCCGGCGGTTCAACGGAGAGATGCACTGCCTGATGCAGGCGAAGATCGAACCGGGAAATATCAACCACATACAGATTTCGCCCACGATCCAGGCGACCAAGTCAAACTTCACACAGAAGCACGAGGGAAACAAGCCGCCGTACCTGGATTACTTTCTGCACGCCGAGCGGTACCGGGTCATCATAGATCAGATCCAGTCGGAGCAGTCGTCGCGGTTTTATAAGAAGCGGAACCGGAACATCATCCTGGAGGTGGACGAGGACGTGCCGGTGCTGCCCAGTCACCGGTGGATGACGGTGGGGCAGCTCAAGGAGCTCATGCGCCTGGATAACTTGGTGAACATGGACACCCGGACGGTGCTTTCGTGCCTGCCCCTGAGCGAATACAGGGACAAGCTCACGGACCCGGCGCTCATCCGGTCCGCCCAAGGGAGCGGGAGGCGTGTCCTGCCGGAGATATACCAGTACATCAACAACTACAAGATGTTCGACGACAGCCATTATCAGCTGGTGCCCTTGTACAGCCTGAAGAGCTGGCGGATGGAGAACGGGGAATTCGTCTGTGACCGTCCATGCAGCTTCAAGGTGGTGTTCTGCGACATTGAGATCGAGGGTCGGGAGGTACGGCACTGGACGCAGCCGCTGTTTGAGGCGGTGGGCTCGGCCACCTTTGGCCTTGTGTCGGCGACAGATAACGGCGTGCGTGAATTTCTTGTCAGGGCGACACCGGAGGTGGGCTGCTTCGACAAGCTGGAACTGGGCCCCACGGTGCAGCGGGAGGCCACATGGTCCGGACCTGGCAATGAAGTGGACGAGCTGTTTGACCGGCGGCTTTCGGGGAAGAATGGCGTTGTGTTCGACGCGATGCTCTCGGAGGAGGGGGGGCGGTTCTACCACGAGCAGAACCGGAACGTGATCTTGGAGATAGACAAGAGTGAGCTGCCCACGCTGCCGGAGGGGTATTTTTGGGCGGATTATAAGACGCTGAACGAACTGGTGCAGATTAACAACTGCCTGAATATTCAGCTGCGGAACCTGTTGTCGGTATTGGAGTGGTGAGGATGAGGATCGGGATATTGGGCACATCGGAGATCGCATTCCGGCGGTTCCTGCCGGCACTGGCCAAGAGCGGCGATTTTACATATGCGGGCGTGGCCAGCCGGACGCCGGAGAAAGGCAAGCCCTTCCAGGAACAATACGGCGGCGAGATCTACGACGGCTATGATGCGCTTTTAGCGGACGAGAGCATAGAGGCGGTATACGTGCCGTTGCCGCCGGCGCTGCACTATGTATGGGGCCGGAAGACGCTGGAGGCGGGCAAGCACCTGTTTCTGGAGAAGCCCTCCGCCACGTCGGCAAAGGATACAAAGGCCCTGCTGGACCTGGCGGCAGAAAAAGGCATGGCGGTCCATGAGAACTACATGTTCCAATACCACGCCCAGCTCAAGACGCTCACGGACATCGTGGACAGCGGCCGCATAGGTGACATCCGCCTTTGTCGCATCGCTTTCGGCTTCCCCCGGCGTGTGGCCAATGATTTCCGGTACGACAAGGCGCTGGGCGGCGGAGCGCTCTTGGACTGTGGGGGGTACACCCTGAAGCTGGCGGGCATGCTGCTGGGAGACACGGCGAACGTGGTCTATTCAAAACTCAACTATATAGATGAGTTTGACGTGGAGCTGTACGGCAGCGCGGCGCTGGTGAACGAGGCAGGCGTGACGGCCCAGGTGTCGTTCGGGATGGACAACAGCTACAAGTGCGACCTGGAGATATGGGGGAGCCGCGGCTACGTCACCACGGGGCGCGTCTTCACGGCGCCGGCGGGCTTCGTACCCACGGCGGAGGTCCGAGTCGGAAACGAAACGGAGACGGTGACGCTCCCGGCGGACGACTCCTTTGCCAGGTCCATTGCCCGGTTTGCGGAATGCATACAGGATAAAGAGGAAAGAAAGAAAAATTACCGCGCCATCCTCCGGCAGGCGGAGCTGGTGGACGCGGTGAGAGGGGCAGACACTTGAAAACGGCAGTGCTTGGCGCGAATGGCTACATAGCGCGCAACTTCTTAAAGGTGAATGCCGTGTCCCGTTATGGAGAGGTATACGCTTTCGGCAGGAGCCCGGTGCAGATAGATGGATTTGTCGGCTATCGTCAGATCGACTTCGACAGCGTGACGGATATAGAAGAGGCCATCGTCGGCTGCGGGCTGATATATCTTTTTGCAGGAAGGACAGGGACAGTCCAAGGCTTCGATGATCCGGACAGCTTTCTGGACGCCAACGAGAGGCTATTGCTCCATCTGTTGAGTGCATATCGGAATATCAACTCAATGGCAAAGATCGTTTTTCCGTCGACGCGGCTGGTCTACCGAGGGGACTACCGGTCGCTTTCGGAGGATGCGCCAAAGGCATTTCTAACGCCCTATGCGATGCAGAAATACGCCTGCGAGCAGTATTTAGAGATGTACCGGCGGCTGTATGGTGTGCGGTACTGTGTGCTGCGGATCGGAGTGCCCTATGGTACGCTGGTGCAGCCGGTATCGTCATATGGTACGCTGGACAGCTTTCTGCATCAGGCGCGGGAGACAGGACAAATCAGCCTATATGGCGACGGAAGCCAGCGGCGGACGGTGACGTACATAGAGGACCTGTGCCGGATGCTGTGGCTGGTTGGACTGGATGAACACTGCGTGAACGACGTCTATAACGTGGGCGGCGAGGATATGTCGATACGGGAGCTGGCTGAGTCTGTGGCGCTGGCGACCGGAGCTGAGGTCACGAAAAAGCCCTGGCCGGCGGCGGCACGAAAGATAGAATCAGGAAGTACGGTCTTTGACGCGAGCAAACTGGAAGAACGACTGAGATATAGGCCTGCCATGACAGTGGAAAGTTGGATAAACGAAATGATGAAGATTAAGGCTGAAAGCCACGTGGGGGGGGGTACATTTGTAACCTTCTTGTTGCTTTGTGCCTCTTCGCCTATACCGGAACGGTGTGCGTGAGGAGGGTATGACAATGAATGTTACAGAGCTTTCTCTTCCCGGAGTGAAGGTGATAGAGCCAACGTATTTTGAAGATTTTCGCGGCTATTACTGCGAGACATATTCGGCCCGGTCGCTCCATGAGATGGGGATAGACGACATATTTGTTCAGGATAATCACTTCCGATCTTTGAAGCGTGGGACGATTCGGGGCATCCACTTCCAAAACGATCCTGGCGCTCAGGCAAAACTGGTCCGGTGCACCCGGGGGAGCCTATTCGACGTGGCGGTAGACCTGCGGAAGGGCTCGCCGACCTATAAAAAATGGGTATCGGTGATCCTGAGCGCGGAGAACCGGAAGCAGCTCTACATCCCCAAGGGCTTTGGGCATAGCTGCATGTCCCTGGTGGATGATACGGAGGGGCAGTATAAGGTGGACGCGCTATACGCGCCGGAGCTGGATCGGGCAATTGCTTGGGACGATTCGGAGATAGGCATCCAGTGGCCGCCCATCGAGGCCATCGTCTCGCCCAAGGACAAGATAGCGCCCACCCTGGCCCAGAGCGACGTGAACTTTGTGTATGTGCCATGAAGAGAGCAGTGGTGACAGGCGCCAGCGGGTTCATAGGCCGGGCGCTGACGAAACGGCTGCTGGCGGATGGCTGGACAGTGTACGCTGTGGTGCGGGGCAGCTCCAATGTCGGATCGCATGAGGGGCTTCATGTGGTCGAGGCGGAAATGGCCGATTATGAGCGGCTGGACAGACTGACCCAGGAGCGATGCTTCGACGCGTTTTTCCATTTGGCCTGGGATGGCACGTTCGGAGAGAGCTTCCGGGATTATCACCGGCAGATGAGAAACACTGCCTATGCAGGCGACGCGCTTCTGGCGGCGGTGCGGCTGGGCGCAAAGCGGTTCGTGCTGGCCAGCACCATCGTGGGGCTGGAAGCGAAGCACTATATGCTGTCGGACGGCGGGCAGCCCCGGGTGTCCTGCATCTACGGAACGGCGAAGGCGGCGGGGGAGATGCTCTGCAGGACCCTGGCTTACCAGAACAGGATGGCGTTCAATACCGCGGTCCTTGCCAGCGTGTACGGTGACGGGGATCATTCCGGGATGATCCAGAATGTGCTCATCCGGGCGCTGCAAAAAGGAGAATGCCCCAAGCTGGTGAGCGGCGGGACCCTATATGACTGGATCTATGTGGAGGACGTGGCCGCGGGCCTCGCGGCAGTGGCGGAGAGAGGGAAGCCGGACAAGACCTATTACATAGGCCACCGGCAGCTGCGGCCATTCGGGGAACTGGTGACCCGGACGCGGGATATCGTGGCGCCGGAGGTAGAACTGATATTCGGGACGCTGGAGGACACGACGGCAACGGATTGGTCGCTCATCGACCGGGACGCACTGTACCGGGATACAGGCTTCGTGTGTACGGCAGACTTTGACGAGAGCATACGAAAGACGGCCAGATGGCTGGCCGGGGAGGATAATATGACCAAGCACAAGACACAAAAATCGTACCGGGGGGGGGTAACACCTTCTAGTACTTACGTCTTTGTTGTTTCCGCGCTGTCCGCGGCGAGAGGAGCTGCGGCATGAGACGGGCGGTAGTGACGGGGGCCGGCGGGTTCATAGGCCATGCTTTGACGAAGCGCCTGCTGGCGGAGAACTGGACGGTCTATGCTGTGACGCGGGATAAGGACCCGCTGTCAGATCTTGACGGCGATGTGTACCCGGTCGTATGCAGTTTTGCCGGCTATGACCACCTGGCGGAGCTGATCGGGGAGGATGTGGACTGGTTCCTGCATTTTGCCTGGTCGGGAGTATCCGGGGAGAAAAGCAGAAGTGTCACGGCGCAGACGGAAAATGTCATGGCCTCTGTGGAAGCCATGAAGCAGGCAAAGCGGCTGAACGCGGAGAAGTTTCTCTTTGCCGGGTCCAGCTACCAGTATCGGATGGAGCCTGCCGGCGGGGCATATCTTCCCAAGAATCTGTACGGTGCGGCAAAGGCGGCAGCGGAGCGGCTGCTTTGGGCGGCAGCATTGGCGAACGGCATGGCGTTCAACACGGTGCTGTTCACCAACGTGTTTGGCGTGGGCGACCGGTCAAACCGCTCCACGAACGCGATGCTGAAAAAGATGCTGGCGGGAGAGCCTCTGGAACTGATCTCCGGCGAACATCTGCACGACTGGACATATATCGACGACGCGGTCGGCGGCGTGATGGCGGTGCTGGAAAAGGGCGGGTCCGGGAAAGAATACTATATCGGCAGTCGAAGCCCGAAGCCCTTCCGGGAGATCGTCACCCGCGCCCGGGACACAGTTGACCCGGAGACAGAGCTGCGCTTTGGAGCGTTTGAAGACGACGCCTATATCGATTACGCTGAGATCGATCTGGACGCGCTATACCGGGACACAGGATATGAATGCCGGTCTGATTTTGAAGAGAGCATACGAAAAACAGCCGATTGGCTGACACACGATGACCCTGATGCAGATTTGCATCGGGGGGGGGGGTAACACCTTCTAGTACATATCTTATCGTCAGTGTTATACCGGCCGTGTCGGCCTTCTGCAAGGGGGGCGCGGCATGGAGATAAGAGACCTAGCCCTGCCTGGGGCAAAGCTGTTCGTGCCCACCTACTTTGACGACAACCGTGGCTACAGCACGGAGGCCTATAACGACAAGACGCTGACGGGCTGCGGCATCGCCAACAAGTTCGTGGTGGACTATGAGTGCTATAACGAGCAGGCGGGGACAGTCCGGGGCATCCACTTCCAGAACAACCCCCATCCCCAGGCGAAGCTGGTGCGCATCCTGCACGGGGCGGTGATGGACTACATCGTGGACCTGCGGAAGGATTCGCCCACCTACAAGCAGTGGATATGCCAGGAGCTGTCGGCGAAGAACCGGAAGCAGCTGTATATCCCCAGCGGATACGGCCACGCCTATGTAACGCTGGAGCCGGGGACGGTGGTGCTTTATAAGTTCGACGACTACTATGACCGCGCTCTTGTGCGGGCCATCCGCTGGAACGACCCTGACCTGAGGCTCGGCTGGGAGATAAAAGACCCGGTGCTGTCGGCCAACGACAGCGGCGCGCCGTATCTGCGTGACAGCGACGTGAACCTGACGGTGGAGGCGAACTCATGACCCGGGCGGTGGTGACAGGGGCCAGCGGGTTCATAGGCCACGCGCTGACGAAAGCGCTGCTGGACCGGGGTGTGGAGGTTTGGGCCGTGGTCCGGGACGGACGGAAGCTGGACGATATGAGAAGGGAAAACCTCCACATCGTGGAGTCGGATTTTGCCGGGTATCCGCATCTGGCGGAGAAGATAGAGTCCCGCGGCTTTGATGCCTTTTTTCATCTTGCCTGGGCGGGGTATGGGGCGGCAACGAACGATGGCCAGGTACAAATCAGCAACGTACTCTATGCGTATGAGGCTGCCCGGGCCGCTGCAGAGTTGGGCGCAAAGCGTTTCGTTTTTGCTGACTCCAGTCACGAGTATCTGATGAGCAGAGCGGCGGATGGCGAGTGGGGCAGATGCAGTGTCTATGGCACGGCGAAGCACTGTGCTCAGCAGATGTGCCGGACGGCGGTCCATAACGCGGGAATGGAGTTTGTGGGTGTGATGTTCGTCAACATTTTTGGTGTGGGCGACATGTCGAATCGTTCCACAAATACAATGCTTCGTAAGCTGTTTCGTGATGAGAACCTGGACTTGGCCCGTGAAGACCGGCTGTACGACTGGACGTACATAGACGACTGCGTGGCAGGCGTCATTGCTACCGCCGAGAGAGGCAGAGGCGGTAAGGTCTACTATGTGGGCGGCGAGCCGCGCCGGTTTGGAGAGATCATGACTGACGTCCGCAGCGCGCTAAAAAAGGATGTGCAGCTGCGCTTCGGCGTGTTCCCGGACGACACGGAGATCGCCTTTGACCAGATGGATATTACCGCCCTGTACCGGGATACGGGCTTTGCATGTAAGGCGGACTTTAAAGAGAGCGTCATGAAAACAGCGCAGTGGCTTGAAACGCAAAAATCCTGCGGGGGGGGGGTAAGTAGTTACTACTTACATCCTTTGGCGTTTCTGTATATCTGCGGCAGCTTGAGCAAGCCTGTCATGGGAGGTGGTCTCCCATGAAGAGCGAACAGAGGATCGCAGTGGTGACAGGAGCCAGCGGGTTCATTGGCAAAGCGTTTACAGAGTATCTGCTGGGCGAAGGGTATCAGGTATACGCGGTTTGCAGGAATACTGCCCGGCTGGACAGACTGGCATGCGAACGGCTGGTATGCGTCGAAGCCGGCTATGACGATTATGAGACGCTTTATGAGCGCATCCCCGGGGCCGACCTGTTCTATCACTTTGCGTGGGACGGGGCCTATGGACCGAAGACGGCGGACTATGCTATACAGCTGCGAAATACGAAGGCCGCGTGCGACGCGTTGATGCAGGCGGTGAAGATCGGCTGCCGGCGGTTCGTCCTGGCCGGGACGGTGGCGGAGCTGGAAATCCGGGAGCACCTGGCGAAAAACGTGTGCGCGCCGAGAGGGACATGCATCTACGCCGCAGCAAAGATGACAGCGGAGATGGTGTGCAAGACGCTGGCAGCGCAGAACGGGATCGAATTCAGCTGCGGACTGTTTGCCAATATCATCGGTCCGGGAGACCGCTCCCGGCGCTCCACGAACAGCATCCTGCATCAGTTTTTGATCGGGCAGGCGCCCAAGCTGGTGAAGGGGGACGGTCTGAACGACTGGCTGTACATCAAGGACGCGGTCCGGCTGATACGAGCCATGGGCGAGCATGGCGTCAATATGAAGACGTATTATGTCGGTCATAGGATGCTGTGGCCGCTGCGGGAGATCATCACCCGGGCCCGGGACGCGGTAGCGCCTGGATTGGAGTTGACCTTCGGCGAGATACCGGATGCCTTTCTGACAGATTACAGCTTTATCTCTACGACAGCGCTCTATGAGGATACGGGCTGTAAGGCGGAATATGACTTTGACACGGCCATCCGGGAGACGGCAGAGTGGGTAAAAACACTGGAATTTTGACAGGATAAGATTAACATGAATGACATCATCATCGTGGGGACAGGCTTTTCCGGGAGCATCCTGGCGCGGAAGATAGCGGAAGAGTGCGGCCGGCAGGTGACCGTTGTGGAGAAACGGGACCACATCGGCGGCAATATGTACGACGAATACGACCAGTATGGCATATTGGTGCAGAAATATGGCCCTCACTTTCTCAACACGAACAAGTACTTCATCATTGAGTTCCTGGAGCAGTATGGGGAGCTGTTTCCCCATGATACGCACCTTTTGAGCTTCATAGACGGCGGGTATGTGCAGCTGCCGTTCAACTTCCGGACGGTGCAGCAGCTGGTGGGACCAAAGAAGTCGGAATCGCTGCTGGCTAAACTCCGGGAGGCGTTCTATGGCCGGGACCGGGTGCCCATCCTGGAGCTGGTGGACCATGAGGACCCGGAGATCAGCGAATACGGGAATCTGCTCTTTGAGAAGGCATACCGGACCTACACCAGCAAGCAGTGGGGCTTGCAGCCGGAGCAGATCGACAAGTATGTGCTGGACCGGGTGCCCATGGCCATGAGCTTCGACGCCCGGTATCTGAGCAAGGACTTCCAATATCTGCCGAAGGAGGGATTCACAGCCCTCATCCGCGCTATGCTGGACCACCCCAATATCGATGTGCGATGCGGGATGGATGCGCTGGAACACATCGCCTTTGACGAGCAGCAGCGGCGTATCACATACGACGACCGTCAGGTGGAGATGCTGATCTTCACAGGGAATATCGACGAACTGTTCGGGCTGAAGTACGGGCGGTTGCCCTATCGGTCGCTGGATATCCGGTATACCTACGAGGACAAAAAGAGCATCCTGCCGGAGGAGATCATCTCCTACCCCCAGGCGGTGGGATATACCCGGAGCACGGAGTATAAGAAGATTACCTATGGCCTGGACCAGGACATACCGGTATCGATGATCGCCACGGAGTATCCGCTGGAATATGACCCGGATGATGAAAAGGCGAACATCCCGTATTACCCGGTGCTGACGGAGGACAGCCAGAAGCTGTACGCGCGGTATGTGGCCGAGGCGGAAAAGTATGGCAACATCGTGCTGTGCGGGCGGCTGGCGGAGTTCAAGTACTACAACATGGACGTGTGCATCGAGCATGCGCTGGAGAAATTCAAAGAGATAAAAGGACGCATAGAGAGAGCATGAAAGGGATCATCCTGGCGGGAGGCAAGGGGACGCGGCTTTATCCGAACACCATATCGGTCTCAAAGCAGCTGCTGCCTATCTATGACAAGCCGCTGATCTATTATCCGCTGTCGGTACTGCTGTTGGCGGACATACGGGACATATTGGTGATATCCTCGCCGGAGGCCATAGGTGGATATGAGCATCTTCTGGGAGATGGTTCCCGGATAGGCGTACATATCGAATACGCTGTGCAGGAGCGGCCCCGGGGCCTGGCGGAGGCGTTCATCATCGGGGAAAAGTTCATAGGTGGCGACAGCGTTTGCCTGGTGTTGGGAGACAACGTGTTCTACGGGCAGTACTTCTCTGGCCTGTTGCAGCAGGCGAAAGAGCAGGCAAAGAAGGGCGCAGCGATTTTTGGCTACCCGGTGACAGACCCCAACGCCTTCGGCGTGGTGGAGTTCGATGAGAGAAACCATGTGCTCTCCATAGAGGAGAAGCCAGCGGAACCCAAGTCGAATTATGCGGTACCGGGGCTGTACTTCTATAACAACGATGTGGTTGAGATAGCTAAACATATAAAGCCGTCCGAGCGGGGCGAGATAGAGGTCACGGACATCAACCGGGTATATCTGAAGCGGGGACAGCTTCGTGTGACGGTAATGGGCCGAGGAATGGTGTGGCTGGACACGGGTTCGCCCAAGGGGATGCACAAGGCCAGCGGGTTTGTGAAGACGGTGCAGGAGATGCAGGGATTCTATGTGTCCTGCATCGAGGAGATCGCCTGGCGGCGGGGGTTCATAGATACCAAGCAGCTGCGCCGCCTGGGTGAGGAGCTCAAGATGACCGAGTATGGGCAGTATCTCCTGTCCCTGGCGGGGGAGTAAAGTTCATGACGATGATCGTGACCGGTGGAGCCGGATTTATAGGAAGCAACTTCATATTCTACATACTGCAGACACACCCGGACTATCGGATCGTCTGCCTGGACAAGCTGACCTATGCGGGGAATCTGTCTACACTTGCGCCTGTGATGGAGAAGGATAACTTCCGTTTTGTCAAGGAGGATATCTGCGACCGGGAGGCGGTGTACCGGCTCTTTGAAGAAGAGCGTCCAGAAGTTGTGGTCAACTTCGCGGCGGAGACCCATGTGGACCGCTCCATCGAGGACCCATCCATCTTTTTGCAGACGAACGTTCTGGGGGTGCAGGTGATGATGGACGCCTGCCGGAAGTACGGCATAAAGCGGTATCATCAGGTGTCTACCGATGAGGTTTACGGGGACCTGCCGCTGGACCGGCCGGACCTGCTGTTCACGGAGGATACCCCGCTGCACACCAGCAGCCCCTACAGCAGCTCCAAGGCGGGGGCGGACCTGTTGGCCATGGCATATCACCGGACATATGGCCTGCCGGTGACGATCAGCCGCTGCTCCAACAACTACGGTCCTTATCAGTTCCCGGAGAAGCTCATCCCTCTCATGATCGCCAACGCTTTGGCGGACAAGCCTCTGCCGGTATACGGTCAGGGCCTGAACGTGCGGGACTGGCTGTATGTGGAGGATCACTGCAAGGCCATTGATCTTATCCTGCAGAAGGGCTGCGTGGGCGAGGTGTACAACGTCGGCGGCCATAACGAGATGCGCAACATCGACATCGTGAAGCTGATATGCGCGGAACTGGGTAAACCGGAGAGTCTAATCACCTATGTGACGGACCGGAAAGGCCATGACCTGCGCTACGCCATCGACCCGGCGAAAATATACAAGGAACTGGGGTGGCTGCCGGAGACATGCTTTGCCGAGGGGATCAAAAAGACTATCCGGTGGTATCTGGACAACCGCTCCTGGTGGGAGGAGATCGGCTCTGGCGAGTACCAGAAGTATTACGAGAGAATGTATGGCAACAGATGAGCATCTGACGAGTGAACGTGTATGTACCGGCATAATACTAACGACAACTTACAAATGAAGACAACGCTAGTCATCCTGGCCGCAGGGATCGGCGCGCGGTACGGAAAAGGGATCAAGCAGCTGGAGCCAATTGGACCGAACGGCGAGCTGATCATAGACTATTCCGTGCATGACGCCGTGCAGGCGGGCTTCAGGCGGGTGGTCTTTATCATTCGCCGGGATATCTATGATGATTTCCGTACCGCCATTAGCGACAGGCTGAAACGGCGCCTGGCGCCGATGGGCATCAGGCTGGAGTATGTCTTCCAGGAGACGGACTGCCTGCCTGCCGGACGGGAAAAGCCTTGGGGCACGGGCCATGCCCTTCTTGCCTGCCATGGCCTGCTGGACGGACCCTTCACCGTTATCAACGCGGACGATTACTATGGCAAGCATGCCTTTATTCAAGCGCAGAGCTTTATGAGGGAATACAGCCCGAAAGAACCGGAAGAATATGGGATGATCGGGTTCGCGCTTAAGAATACGCTCTCTGAGGCGGGAGGCGTGACCCGCGGGCTGTGCGTCATGGATAATAATGGTCATCTTGTGAGCATTCGGGAAACACGGGGCATCATCAAAACGCCCCAGGGCGCTGTTGTGCGGGCAGGCAGCGGCCTTGAGGCGCTGGATGGAGATCAGATGGTCTCTATGAACATGTGGATGCTGACGCCGGCGTTCCTGGAGGAGCTTCGGACGGGATTCGCGGATTTCAGGGCTTCTGCCAAAGACCCGCTGCATGACGAGTATCTTCTGCCGGATATCATCGGCGGGCTCGTTCAGACGAAGAAAGCGGAAGTCCGGGTCCTGCCTACCCGGGATGAATGGTTTGGCGTGACGTATCAGGAGGACAGGGAAGCGGTGAAAGACGCCGTCCGGCGACTGATAGCGGATGGTATATATTCAGAGGACCTGTTTGCCGATCTGAACTTCTGATGTGTTTTTTCTGCTTTCCGGTCGAGGGACTTGTCAGCAGCGCTCAATATAGATGATCTCGGTATCGTTGTTGAGTCTGGGAATGAGCGCAGGGTTGCTCAGTCCCCGGCTGATGATCAGCCGGCCGTCTATGATGCCTCCGGTGAGCTTTGGGAGCAGACCCTGGTCCGGCGCATAAACGCCGCGCCACTGTTTTGTATGCATATCGTAGAATCTCCACTGTCCGCCGTGCGCGTGCCCGGACAAGGTGAGTTCGACAGACGCTGGGACTTTGGAGATATACTCGGGATGGTGCATGAGGAGAATGTGATAGCCGTCCGCATCGGCAAAATCACGCAGCCAACCGGTCTCCGGCATCGGTGTTTTATGGCGCCTTTTTATTTCGGAGTACGATTCCGAGGCGGATATTTTCCCCTGCTGGAATGCGGTATAGTACCCGGAGGAAAGCCCACCGATGACCAGCCGATGCCCACCTATATCCTGCGTGACATAGCTGTTGTCCAGAAGCGTTACGCCGGTAGAGCGAATGATCTCTATATCGTTCCCAGAAAGATATGATTCATGGTTACCAATCGAAATGAAGGTCGGAGCAAGTTCCGCGCAACTCCGCAGTAATTCCATCGCGTTGCGGCACTCTTCCATGTGGACACAGGACTGCTGCTTCCAGCCGTGCAGAAAGTCGCCGGTATGAACGATAAGCGCGGGCGGCCGTGAACGGAGAAAGGCGAAGATCGGTCCGGGCGCGGTGTCATGGGTATCCGCCAAGAACGCGATGAGGGCGGGACATCCTTTCATTTTATAATTCGTTTCGGTCATGGTACGGCCTCCCAAGAATGAGCTATTGATATGAGGTAGTTTACCATGATGCGGCGGAAATATCTAGATTAAAATTAGAGCTTTATGTTATTTCAATCGTTGTGGAATTTGTTTTGTCTAGTTCCTGAAATGTATCACAATAGAAGTAAATCATTTTAGCCAACAAAATGTGGGGTTTGTTGTTATAGGGGGGTGCATTGAATCTGCTTTGAACAATTATCTCTTGTAGTGAACGAACATGGCGGTTCATGAGTGAGTGCCAGGCTATATTGAACAACCGCTATGAGGCCTAGGATGACGGGTATAGAAAGTATATATAAGGGATTTGCTCGGACTAAACTGAGGGGCATATTTTGAACAGTTGTTGAATAGAGCGACATCTTTGAACTATAGATCAATTTAATTCTGAAAGAGAGAAAAATTTGATGCAGATAATGCGGCGGGTAAGTGATCTTTGGAACAAGTTCAGGAATTATTTAGATAAGAAGAGAAAGGAAAATAAAAAGGCATTTGATTTTTGCACAAAGGCTGGAGAAAGTCTTTGGGTTATCTTATCAGCATTCTTTCCGTCGCTCATTGAAAATAACATTATTGTTACAGGCTTTCTGTTGATTTCGTTTTTTGGAGTGTTTCTTTTTCAGTGGGCAGTATTAAAAAATGAATTTGAGAGCCAAGTCGAGAGCAATGAAGATAAATTCAACTCTCAAATGATGAATGTTGCACAGTTCACACATTCGGTTGCGCATGGCATTAAAATTAACATAGCAAACGTGCCTTATCAAGAGATTAATTTTACAAGAGACGCTTTGGCTAGTTTTATAAAAGAAGGATTGAACACTCTAGAGAGCAATCTGTCAAGCAAGTATGAAAAGACAATATCAGCAAGCATAAAACTGTGTACAAAAGAGAACTGGCTCAAAACTTTTGGAAGAGGAGTAAATAATATCGAGTCACGTGGGGGCGAAGCGAGGGTCATAAAGCTTGACAAAAGAGAGCATTCCGTATCATCAAATTATGCTTATAACGCGATCATAAAGATGAAGTTAAAGTTTTTTGCTGATGGCGACTTAAAGAATCTTTCAATGAAGTTGAAAGAGAAGGATAAGTTCTACTGGGAGTACAGCACTGACTGGTCAAATTATTTCAGATCAACAATTGTGATACCCATCAGGTGTCCATGCTTTCAGAAATCAGGTGAAGTAGAAGAATACAAGATCGTTGGATTATTGTGTGTTGATTCACACGATGTTATTCCTGAATGGACAAACAATTCGAAATCCTATGGCTATGAATTGACAGCTTTTTTTGCAGATAGCTTGTATAATTACATCAATAAGTATTTGGAGCGGCAAGAAAGTTTAAAAGTTGAAACCGAGAAAAATTAGCAAATTAGTTGAAGTGATGATATAGGAGGTATTTTGATTTATGGGAAGGGAAAAGCGTAGTATTATTGCGGATGCTCCCGGGACATCACTGCATATTTCTGTTAATCGTGACCTAGCTGAGGCGCAAGCTAGTACGATCAACAATCGAATGGTGCCTATCTTTATCAATGATGAGGAGGAATATTTATTTGAGATAGCTGTTAAGAATTATGCGGGCAATAAACAATTGTTAATATGTCAGGATTAGAGCTTTAAGTTTCATTAGATTTGTTTGAACAGTATTGTTTCCACATATCTTGAGGAACGGGTGATGCCAGGGGAAGGTTATAGTTTCCATGGTGGGATAGCGTTGCCCTGGAGGATGTTGTCCCCAAGCGTTATGGCGATGTTATATGGCCAATGGGTCAACTCTATAATGCTGCTTACATAGAGCGCGGAGGTTATGTTGAGGTTATGATTATGCTTCTGTGTGGTGTGATAGGTATGGATGATGGAGTTGATGAATTTGATAGGGACTGTACACTGTCTTTTGCGCAAATGGATACACGATCCCAAGAAAACAGCCTAGGGTTTGTTTAAGCGTTTCAAAGCACTATATAAGTGATATAAATTTAGGGTTTACAGTATTACTCTATAAAAATGATGCGTATCCTTCTTGTTTTCGGCACACGCCCCGAGGCGATCAAGATGTGTCCACTGGTGAATGAACTGAAGACGCGCATAGGGATCGAGACGGCCGTCTGTGTGACCGTCCAGCATCGGGAGATGCTGGACCAGGTCCTCAAAGCATTCCATGTGGTGCCGGACTATGACCTGTCCATCATGAAGGACAAACAGACACTTTTCGATATAACGGTGAATATCCTGGAGCGCATCCGGGAGGTCATTGAGGAAGTCCGGCCGGATGTGGTGCTGGTCCACGGCGACACATCCACCACCTTTGCGGCAGCGCTGGCTTGCTTCTATCTGCAGATACCGGTGGGGCATGTGGAGGCCGGACTGCGTACATATAACATCGCATCCCCCTATCCAGAGGAGTTCAACCGGCAGGTGGTGAGCATCATCAGCCGGTACAGTTTCGCGCCGACGGAGCTGGCCCGGCAGAATCTGCTGCGGGAAGGCAAGGCGGCTGACACCATTTATGTGACGGGCAACACGGCCATTGACGCGCTGAAGACAACGGTTCGGGGGGATTATTCACACCCGGAACTGGACTGGGCCGCTGGCAGCCGGCTGATCCTCATCACGGCCCACCGGCGGGAGAATCTTTGCGAACCCATGAAGCACATGTTCCGGGCAATCCGGCGGGTGATGGACGAGCATCCGGATGTGAAGGCAATCTATCCTATCCATATGAACCCTGCGGTCAGAGCCTCTGTTGCCGAGGTGCTGGGTGCAGATGACCGGATCCACATCATCGATCCGTTGGATGTAGTTGACTTCCATAATTTCATGGCGAGGAGTTTCCTAATCCTCACGGACTCAGGGGGGATCCAAGAAGAGGCGCCGAGCCTGGGCAAGCCAGTGCTCGTTATGCGGGACACGACGGAGCGCCCGGAGGGTATCACAGCAGGGGCGCTTAAGCTGGTCGGAACGGTTGAGGAGACAATTTACAGGGAACTTGGTAGGCTGCTGACGGACAAGAACGCCTAT
>CANRNF010000048.1 GCA_947631865.1 uncultured Oscillospiraceae bacterium
AGGGAGATCTCCATCTTCAAGGACGGCGTCGTCCTGTAAGGAGGCAGAAACATGAAAGACCAAAACTGCGGCTACTGCATGCGGGGCGAGCTGCTGGACGCCTTCGGCATCTACATCTGCGACCTCAGCGTCAGCACCCTCATCCTCTTCAAGGAGCAGAGCCACCCCGGCCGCTGCATCGTGGCCTACAAGGACCATGTCAGCGAGCTCGTTGACATCTCCGACGAGGAGCGCACCGCCTTCTTCGCCGACGTGGCTCGGGCCTCCCGGGCCATCCACGCCGCCTTCCATCCCGACAAGGTGAACTACGGCGCTTACGGCGACGGGGGCTGCCACCTCCACTTCCACCTGGTCCCCAAGTACAAGGACCAGTTCGAGTGGGGCGGCGTGTTCCAGATGAACCCCGGCCAGACCCATCTCACCGAGGAACAGTACGCCGAGATGATCGAGAAGATCAAGGCCAATCTCTGAGCGAATGCACCTAACTTCCACGGGACGCGCTCTCGGGCGCGTCCCATTTCCTTGCAGCAGGAGGAAACCACCATGAACTGGCTGAAAAAGCCCCAGCATGCCCGCCGCGGCGCGGTGATCGCCGGTGCCTATGGCATGTCCAATGCCGGGGACGACGCCACGCTGGCCGCCGTAGCAGCCGCGCTTCGGCGGCTGGAGCGGGACCTGCCTCTCACGGTCATCGCTAAAGGCGGAAAAAAGGCCGCCTGGCCGGTGCGGGCCTCGGGGGTGGGCCGGCTGAACGTTATAGGCTGGCTCCGGGCCATGGGAAAAGCCAGGCTGTTCCTTTTCGGCGGCGGGAGTCTTCTCCAGGACGTGACCAGCCGCCGGAGCCTGTGGTACTACCTGCTGCTGCTGCGGGCCGCCAAGGCCATGGGCTGCGCCACCATGCTCTACGGGGCCGGGGCGGGCCCCATCCGGGAGGATAAGGCCCGGGACCGGGCCGCCCGGTATCTAAACGACTACGCCGATCTGATCACCGCCCGAGACCAGGCCACCCTGGACACGCTGGCATCCTGGGGCGTCACCAGGCCCCGGATGCTCCTGGGGGCTGACCCGGCGCTGAGCCTGGACCCGGCCCCCGCCGAGCGGGAGCGGAGGGCGGGCTTCGTCCTCCGGTCCTGGCCGGGGCTGTGGTCCCATGTGCCGGACTTCGCCCAGGCCGCCCGGTACGTCTGGGAGCGGTACAAGCTCTCCCCGGTGTTCATCTGCCTGGCCCCCGACGACCGGAAGGCGGCGAAGTCCGTGGCCGCCGCCTTGGGAGAGGGCGTGCCCTGCCAGGTGTCCCCCGACCCCCGGCGAGTGGGCCGGATGGGGCTGGTACTGTCCATGCGCCTGCACGGGCTGGTCTTCGCCCTGCGGGACGGCGTCCCCGCCGCCGGGGTCAGCTATGACCCCAAGGTAGACGCCTTCTGCGACGAGGCGGGCCTGCCCATGGTGGCCCTGGTGGACGCGTCGGCAGACAACCTGAAAGAGCTCATCGACTTCGCCATGCACCTGGACGGGGAGCACCTCTCCGCCTCCCTGAACACCCTCCGGGCCCGGGAGCAGGTAAACCTCTCCGCCGCGGCGGAGCTTTTGGCGGAGGCATAAAAAATAATATTAGGGCGGGAGCATCGACCGATGCTCCCGCCCTCGTCATGTCCCCGATAACCGGGATTCTGGTTATGCAAAACAAAATGCTCACTCTAAGTTCAGCTTATAATAATGGGCGTCAAACCAGGTCTCTTCCCCCCATTTTTTATAGCGCGTTTTTCTGTCCTCCGAAAACCCAAATTTGTGAAGAAGCGCGACCGACGCAAGATTGACATCCGCCACTTCTCCCGTGACGGACCTGCCGCCTTCCGCCTTGACCCAGCGAATGATCGCATCGACCACCTCGGTCCCAAGGCCTTCCTTCCAATGGTCTTTTGAGATGCAATACCCGATATCGTAATTCCCGTTTTCAGGGAATATGCAGCAGGTACCCACAGGCGTACCATCCTCTTTCCATGCAACGATCAGATAATATCCCACCGGATCGTCTTCCATCTCATCGATGCATTTGAGATACGCCTCGTCCATGTTCTCACGGACAGGATCGCTCATATACTTTCCGTTTTCTCTGTCCCCCCATAGAGACAGCGTAAAGTCTTTATCGGTCTTCCGCCAGGAACGGATCGTCAATCTTGGCGTTTCCAGGTTCTTGGCAAAAAGCATTGTGTTTTTCTCCTTCAAATTTCGATTTGCCGCGCCGGCACCTCCCGATAAACGGGAAATTATCTGTGCGTAATCATTTTTATCTTGAACGTCAGCCCATCAAATTTCTGTCCGTCAACCTCTCGTGTGCCCACGTTTCTGTTGCATTCTACAAAACCAAGCTTTTCGGCACAGCGGAGCATACGGACATTGCCCGACCAAGTTTGTGCGTAAATCTCGTTCACACCGTTTTCAAAGTAATAGTTAATAAAAGCACGGAGGGCTTTTGTTCCGATTCCGTTACCACACAAATCTGGTTCACAAATGTCAATGCCAATGGCACGATAAACAGTCTGTCCGTCCTTGATTTTTCCGACCCATTCGTAGTTTTCGTCAATGAAGTAAGAACTGACCCAGCCAATGTGTCTGCCGTTCCATTCGATTTCAAACTTCCACCGGTGAACATCATCGGGACGATCTTTCACTGATTCATAGTATTCCGTCCATTTTTTACGCTCGGTTTCTTCGCAAGTATCCTCATTTTCCCAGGGCGCATCCCAGTTTTCCCATTCACGTTCCACCGTGAACCAACGCACATAGTCCTCTATGTCGGACTCGATCATATCGCGAAGAATAATGTTGTCAAATTCTATTTTTATCATCTATCTTCCTTCAACTCCCGACTTATCGCTCTAACACGTCCCCGATAAACGAGAAGCTACTTTATGTGTTTCGATGTTTCGATAAATACAATACAAGATCATCGTCATTACAGCAATCACGATACGGCTCACAGATCTGGTCTTTATACCAGACGCCGCTCCCGTCCGGAATGTATCCGCGCTTGACATACATTCTCTGGGCGCTCCCGTATCCGCTGTGCAGTCCCACGCCGAGGTATACCACATCTGAATAAGAGAACGCGATCTGTTCCGCAATATCCATGAGCTTGCCGCCGATCCCTCTGCGCCTGTATTTCTCCAGAACGCCAAAGTCAACGATCTCCGCATAGCCCCGATCTGCATACGCGCCACACTTGGCATCGGGATAAACGTTGATATATCCGGCAATGCTGCCGTTCCATTCGGCAACCAACGCGATCGATCTGCCCTCGGCCTGGTGCCTCAGCCTCATTTCATATTTATCGATCGTTGCCTGCCAGCCCTGCGCGACCTCTTCATCTGTAATGATTTGGGCATCGCTCCGCTGCAAATCTCGAATGATGATCCCATCTCTATCATAATAGACCATGCCCACATCTCCTTCAAACGCCGACCTATCGCTCTATTATAATGATTATACCCTAGAGCCCATAAAACCGCAAGAACACAGGCACTTTCCTCCCGGTTCCATTTTACCGGAAACTATGCTACAATAAGGGTCAGAAAACAACAGAGAGGTACCACATATGTTTCGTATCGGATGCCATATCTCCGCCTCCGGCGGGTACCTGGCCATGGGCCACCGGATAGACGACCTGGGCGGCAACACCTTTGCCTTTTTCACCCGCAATCCCCGGGGCGGCGCGGCCAAGGACATAGACCCCGCCGACGTGGCGGCGTTTCTCGCCTTCTGCAAAGAAAAGGACATCGACCGGCTGGTGGCCCACGCGCCCTACACCCTGAACCCCTGCGCGGAGAAGGAGAACGTCCGGCAGTTTGCCCTCACCGCCTTCGCCGACGACCTCAAGCGCATGGAGTACACCCCCGGCCAGTACTACAACTTCCACCCCGGCAGCCATGTGGGCCAGGGCGTGGATGTAGGCATCGAGAAAATAGCCGAGGTGCTGAACACCGTCCTCTTCCCCGACATGACCACCACGGTCCTTTTGGAGACCATGGCCGGGAAGGGCAGCGAGGTGGGCGGCCGGTTCGAGGAGCTTCGGGCCATCATCGACCGGGTGGAGCTCTCTGACAAGGTGGGCGTGTGCTTCGACACCTGCCACACCTGGGACGGGGGCTACGACGTGGTGAACGACCTGGACGGGGTGCTCACGGAATTTGATAAGATCGTGGGCCTGGACCGGATCAAGGCGGTGCATCTCAACAACAGCCTCAACGACAACGACTCCCACAAGGACCGCCACGCCAAGCTCACCGAGGGACGCATGCCCCTGGAGGCCATCCGGCGCTTCGTCACCCACCCGGTGCTGGAAAAGCTCCCCTTCATTCTGGAGACGCCCAACGACGACGCGGGCTACGCCGCCGAGATCGCCTTGGTGCGTCAGCTGCACGGCTGAGCACATATTTTCCCCCAACCGTGGAAAGACTAACGCCGGTGATAGGATTTGAAGGAAAATTTCCTGGACGGTCCCGGCGTGCCTCTGGGCTTCGGCATGGCCCTGGCCCAAAACCCGAACGCCATGGACGTGTTCTCCTCCCTGACGGAGGACCAGCGGCGGCAGGTGCTGAACAAGGCCCACCGCATCGGCTCCCGGGCGGAGATGAAGGCCTACGTGAACTCCCTGGTGGGCCTGGACCCCAACCAGCTGGGCTGACGGCAGCGGCCGGACGCGAAACACGCGCCCGGCCGCTTCTCATGCCGCAAACTATTGAAAACAGGGGCATTCTACGAATCGTAGAGTCCTCCCCCGAACGAACGGGAGAGTCCGCCCCCGGTCCGTGGATTGCTCCACCACCCCCGCGCGTGTATGATATGTCACGATATCACGAACCATGCGGGAGGGATCGCACATGTATCGGATATTTACAGACCTGGCCGCCAACCTGCCCCAGGAGATCGTGGACCAATATGAGATAGGCATCGTCGTCATATCCTGCTCGGTGAACGGCCAGGTCCTGGACGTGTCCAAGGGCTTTGACGGCCCGGCCTTTTACGCGGCCATGCGGGCTGGGGCCGAGACCCGCACCAGCATGCCCGCCCCGGCGGTGTTCCTGGACGCCTTCCGCCCAACGCTGAAAAAGGGCGAGGACATCATTTACATCGGCATGTCCAGCGGTATCAGCGGCACGGTGGGCCTGGCCAGGACCGTGGCGGCGGACCTTCTGGAGGAGTTCCCCGGCCGGAAGATCACCGTGGTGGACACCCGGGCCGCCTCTCTGGGCGAGGGCCTGGAGGTCATCGAGGCCGCCAAACTCCGGGCCCAGGGCGCGGACTATGACGCGGCGGTGGCCGCCGCCCGGGACGGCCGGGACCACGTCTACCAGGTCTTCACCGTGGAGGACCTGCAATACCTCCGCCGGGGCGGACGGCTCCACGGGGCCGTGGCCACGGTGGGCAACATGCTCAGCGTCAAGCCCATCCTCTGGGGCAACGCCGACGGCCAGATCGTGATGAAGAACATGGTGGTGGGCCGGCGCCGCAGCCTGGACGCCCTGGCCGCCAAGTATAAGGAATTCTGCATCGACAAGGCCGCGCCCGTGGGCCTGGCCCACTGCGACAGCCCCGCCGACACCGCCCTGGTGGTGGAAAAGCTCCGGGCCGCCGGCTGCACCGGGGAGATTCTGACGGTCTGCTACGAGCCCGTCACCGGCTCCCACGTGGGCCCTGGCACCGTAGCCCTGTTCTTCCGGGGATCGGAGCGGTAACAAAGAAATATACACCGCGCCCCCGTCCGGCATGGACAGGGGCGTACTTTGTTGTATTTACTTCTCCCCCCGGAGCTGGACAAGCCGGTCCCGGAGGACGGCGGCGTACTCGAACTCCAGCATTTGGGCGGCTTTGCGCATCTGCTTTTCCAGCTTTTCGATCTCCGCCTGCCGCTCCCGGGCGGTCATCTTCACGCCGGACTCGTTGAGGACTTCGTTCTTGTCCTCGTCGCCATAGACCTCCATCATATCCTTCACATCTTTGACGATGGTCCGGGGCACGATGCCGTGGGCCTGGTTGAAGGCCTGCTGCTTGGCCCGGCGGCGCTCCGTCTCCCGGATGGCCGCGTCCATGGAGGGCGTCACTGTGTCGGCGTACATGATGACAAGGCCCTCGGCGTTCCGGGCGGCCCGGCCCGTGGTCTGGATGAGGCTGGTCTCGGAGCGGAGGAAACCCTCCTTGTCCGCGTCCAGGATGGCCACCAGGGAAACCTCCGGCAGGTCCAGGCCCTCCCGGAGGAGGTTGATGCCCACCAGCACGTCGAACTTGCCCAGACGCATGTCCCGGATGATCTCCATCCGCTCGATGGCGCTGATATTGTGGTGCAGGTACCGGCTGCGGATACCCGCGTCGGCGAGATAGGCAGTCAGGTCCTCGGCCATCTTCACGGTAAGGGTGGTGACCAGGGTGCGCTGGTTCTTCTCCACCCGGGCGTTGATCTCCCCTATGAGGTCGTCGATCTGCCCCTCCACGGGCCGGACCTCGATGGCCGGGTCCAAGAGGCCTGTGGGCCGTATGACCTGCTCGGCGATCTGCCCGGCCCGGGAGCGCTCGTACTCCCCCGGGGTAGCGGAGACGTAGATGGCCTGGTGGATGCGCTGGTTGAACTCGTCGAACATCAGGGGCCGGTTGTCGAAGGCGCAGGGCAGGCGGAAGCCGTACTCCACCAGGGTCTCCTTCCGGCTCCGGTCTCCCCGGTACATGGCCCGCACCTGGGGCAGGGTCACGTGGCTCTCGTCCACAAAGAGGACGAAGTCCTTGGGGAAGTAGTCCAGCAATGTCATGGGGGCGCTGCCCGGCGCCCGGCCGGAGATGATCCGGGAGTAGTTCTCGATGCCGGAACAGTAGCCCAGCTCCTGCATCATCTCGATGTCATACTCCGTGCGCTGCTTCAGCCGCTGGGCCTCCAGGAGCTTGCCGTTTTCCTCGAACCAGGCCAGCCGCTCCGCCAGTTCCTTTCGGATCTGGACGATGGCCGCCTCCATCTTCTCCTTGGTGGTGACATAGTGGTTGGCGGGCCAGATGGGGATGTTGGTGAGCCTGCGGACGGGCGCGCCGGTGACGGCGTTGATCTCCGAGATGCGGTCTATCTCGTCGCCGAAAAACTCCACCCGCAGGGCCGTGTCCTTCCAATAGGCGGGCCAGATCTCCACCGTGTCCCCCCGGACCCGGAACTTGTTGCGCTCGAAGGCGATGTCGTTTCGCTCGTAACGGATGTTCACCAGCTTCCGGGAGAGCTCCTCGATCTTGATCTCCATCCCCACCCGCAATGACACCATCATGGCGGCGAAGTCGTCCGGCTCGCCCAGACCGTAGATGCAGGAGACGGAGCTTACAACGATCACATCCCGGCGCTCCAGGAGCGACGCGGTGGCTGAAAGGCGGAGCCGGTCTATCTCGTCGTTGATGGAGGCGTCCTTCTCGATGAAGGTATCCGTGTGGGGGATGTATGCCTCCGGCTGGTAGTAGTCGTAGTAGCTCACAAAATACTCCACGGCATTGTCCGGGAAGAACTCCCGGAATTCGGCGCAGAGCTGGGCCGCCAGGGTCTTGTTGTGGGCCAGGATGAGGGCGGGCCGCTGGACCCGCTCTATCACCTTCGCCATGGTATAGGTCTTGCCGGAGCCGGTGACGCCCAAAAGCACCTGCTCGTCGATGCCGTTTTCCAGCCCCTCCGCCAGGGCGGCGATGGCCTCGGGCTGGTCGCCGGCGGGCTCATAGGGGGATACGACTTTAAAGGGCTTCGATTCCATGGCGGCCTCCTTGGGTTTGTGTTTGCTGAAAGTGTATTATACCATGTCGTGCGGTTCCGGCGCAAGCCGGGAGCACGACCGGTATTATTCATGTTATAACACAAATTTGGTCAAAAACAAGGATTTAGCCCGCGCCTTGACGGGAAGGGTGCGCTCCGTGTACAATACCGGCAGAAAGAAGGTATCGCCCATGAACACCGCCACCGTCACCTTAAAAGAGGGGGAGGGCCGGGCCCTGAAGACCGGCGGCCCCTGGATATACGATAACGAGGTTGCCTCCATAGAGGGGGCCTTCAGCGACGGGGACATGGTCACCGTCCGGGACTGCAAGGGCCGCTTCCTCTGCCAGGGGTTCATCAACCGGAAGAGCAAACTGCTGGTCCGGGTCATGAGCCGGGACGAGAACGCCGTCATTGACCGGGACTTTCTGCGCATGCGGGTGCAAAACGCCTGGGACTACCGCAAGCGCACCGTGGATACCTCCTCCTGCCGGGTCATCTTCGGGGAGGCGGACTTCCTGCCCGGGCTGGTGGTGGACAAGTTCTCCGACGTGCTGGTGGTCCAGTCATTGGCTCTGGGCATCGATAAGCTGAAGGGGACCATATTGGACCTTTTGCTGGAGACCCTGGCCGCCGACGGCGTGGCCATCCGGGGGATCTACGAGCGCAGCGACGCCCTGGTCCGGGAGCGGGAGGGCCTTCCCCGGGTGAAGGGCTTCATCGGCGAGAGCTTCGACACCAAGGTGCTGATAGAGGAAAACAGCGTGAAGTACCTGGTGGACGTGGCCGAGGGGCAGAAGACCGGCTTTTTCCTGGACCAGAAGTATAACCGGAAGGCCATCTGGCCCCTGTGCAAGGGGGCGAAGGTCCTGGACTGCTTCACCCACACCGGTTCCTTCGCGTTGAACGCGGGCCTCGCCGGGGCGGCGAGCGTGCTGGGCGTGGACGCCTCGGAGCTGGGGGTGGCCCAGGCAAGGGAGAACGCAGCCCTGAACGGCTTGTCCGACCGGGTGACGTTCCAGTGCGCGGACGTATTCCAGCTCCTGCCGGCGCTCATCAAAAAGAAGGAGCAGTACGATCTGGTCATACTGGACCCGCCCGCCTTCGCCAAGAGCCGTGGCTCGGTGAAAAACGCGGTGAAGGGCTACCGGGAGATCAACCTGCGGGCCCTGCAGCTCATCAAGGACGGCGGGTATCTGGCCACCTGCTCCTGCTCCCACTTCGTGGACGCGGCCCTGTTCGCCCAGACCGTGGGCCAGGCGGCCAACAACGTGCGCAAGCGCCTGCGGCAGGTGGAATTCCGCACCCAGGCCCCGGACCACCCTATCCTCTGGGGCGCGGCGGACTCGGACTATCTGAAGTTCTTCATCTTCCAGGTGTGCAAAGAGAAATAGTTAAAAACGCCTCCCTCTGACGAGGGAGGTGGCGCGGCGCAAGCCGCGACAGAGGGAGAGACAGTTATCTGCCAACATATCATTGGGATTCTCTCCCCCAGTCTCGCTTCGCTCGACAGCCCCCTCGTCAGAGGGGGCCTTTATTCTTTTTCTCTCATCCCACCCTGTGTCCCGGCTTGTCCTCCGTCCGGCGCCTGCGCAGGATGGACAGGGGCGGGGCCTGACAGGGCAGGGTCATATGAAGCTCCATCTTGGGATGGCTGGCCGCCGCCACAGGTGTGCCCTCGCCGTCGAATATCTCCCCTGCTGTGAAGGTCAGGGGCTTTTGGCCGGGCATGAGCAACTCCAGCTCCTCCCCAGGGCAGAATCGGTTGCGCTGGGTGAGCACAGCCTCGCCCTTTTCGCCGCAGGCCTCCACCACCGCCATCACGTCATAGCGGGAGAAGTAGCAGGCGTCGCCTGTGTACTGCCCCGGCTGGCCGAAGTAGAAGCCTGTGGAATAGGGCCGGTGGCTCACCGCCATCACCTCGTCCCGCCAGATCGGGTCCAGGGGCTCCCCCGCCAGGGCCGCGTCCACGGCATGGCGATAGGCGCCGGTCACCGCGGCGGCATAGTAGGCGGACTTGGTCCGGCCCTCTATTTTCAGGCTGGACACCCCCGCCGCCAGCAGTTCCGGCACGTGGTCTATCATGCACATGTCCCGGGCGTTATAAAGATACGTCCCCCCGTCCTCTGTGATCTCCATATACTCCCCGGGGCGTTTTTCTTCCACCACATGGTACTTCCACCGGCAGGGCTGGGCGCAGGCGCCCTGGTTGGCGTCCCGGCCGGTCAGGTAATTGCTGAGCACGCACCGGCCGGAGAAGGACACGCACATGGCCCCGTGGCAGAAGGCCTCCAGCTCCATCTCCGCGGGCACTCTCGCCCGCAGTTCGGCGATCTGCGGCAAGCTCATCTCCCGGGCCAGGACCACCCGGGAAGCGCCCAGGTCGTGGAACATCCGGGCAGTCCCGGCGTTCAGCACCCCCGCCTGGGTGCTGATGTGGACGGCGGCATGGGGCGCGTACCGTTTCACCAGGGCCAGCACCCCCAGATCGGAGACGATCAAGCCGTCGGTGCCAGCACTTTCCAGGCTTTCCAGGTACTCCGGCAGGGCATCCATCTGCTGGTCGGTGGGGATGGTGTTCACGGTCACATAGACCTTCACGTCCCGGTCGTGGCAGTACCCCACGGCCCAGGCCATGTCCTCCGGTCCGAAGGTCCCCGCCCCGGCCCGCATGCCATAGCCGGGCCCGGCCAGATACACCGCGTCCGCTCCGTAGGCAGCCGCCATACGGAGCTTTTCCCTGTCCCCCGCGGGGGACAGTACCTCCGGCCGCTTTTTCCCGTCCATATCCCTCACCGTCCTTTTTCCCATTGTAACACAAAACGTCCGGCCCTTGAAGGGCCGGACGCTGTTTTCTTTTCTCGCTCACGCCACGCGCCGGGCGCTGTAGAAGCGGGTGTTGTAGTAGCTCTCGTTCAGGCCGGAGATCATGACCTTCCCGCCGCCGGAGGAGGCGTGGATGAACTTGCCGTCGCCAATGTAGATGCCGGAGTGGCCGATGGCTGTCTTGCCGGCGTTGTAGAAGATGATGATATCGCCGGGCTGCAGATCAGACCGGGACACATAGGCGCCCACGGAGTTCTGGGCCGAGGCGGTGCGGGTGATGGAGTAGCCGCACTGCTTGTACACGTAGTACACGAACCCGGAGCAGTCGAAGCCGGAGGGGCTCGTCCCGCCGTACACGTAGCGCACGCCCATGTACTTCTTGGCCTCCGCCACGATCTTCTCCCCCGCGGAGGAGTTGGCGGCGGGCGCGGACACCACGTTGGTGGAGAGGTAATCCTGATAGATATAGCCGCTGGTGCCGCTCCAGCTGACCTTGTACCACTGGCCGGACTTACCGGTGATGGTCACGGCGGTACCACGGGACAACACTCCCTTGCTGGTGTAAGCGGTGGAGGGGCCCTCCCGCAGGTTCACGCCCGCGGTGGTGACGGCGGGGGTCTCGGTCATGGACTGGACCTCAGCCGTGACGCCGGACTGGGACAGGTACTGCTTGTACACATACCCGCTGACGCCGTTATAGCTCACGGCGTACCAGTCCCCGGACTGGCCGGTGATGGTCATCTTGGTGCCGCTGTTGTATGTACCCAGGACGGTATAGCCCGTGCCGGGGCCGGAGCGCATATTCACCCAGTCGCCGGTGATGACGCCGGTGCCGGAGGCGCTGCCCGCGGAGGGCGCAGGGGCGGACTGGCCGCCGGCTGAGCCGGCTCCCAGGGACACATAGGCGCTGTAGATATAGGCCGTGCGGCCGTTATAGCTTATCTGATAGAACGCGCCGTTCACGCCGGTGACGGAGAAGGTGTCGCCCTTGTTGGCCTGGCCGATGGCCTCATAGGCCGTGGTGGGGCCGGAGCGCACGTTCACCCAGGCGCCCGTCACCGTTCCGGTGCCGAAATCGCCGGTGCCGCTGACGCCGTAGGTCACATAGTCCTTGCTCATATAGCCGGACTGGCCCTTGTAGCTCACCTGATACCAGCCGTCGGTGGAGCCGGTGATGGCCACCACCGTGCCACGGGGCAGGCAGGTGACCACAGAGCTGGCCGTGGAGGGCTGGCTGCGCACATTCAGCGCCGAGGCCGTCACAGTGCCCGCGCCCTCGCTGTCCGCGTGGGCGACAGCGGCCGTGACCACGGCGAGGCACAGAAGGATGCCCAACACCACCGCCAGGCGCAGGAGCGCGTTTTTATTCCGTCTTCTCATATCTCACCGGGTGGCGAGGGCACGGTCCAGCCACACGCTGGCCACGTCCATGGCCGCGTAAAGGCTGTCCTTCTCGCTCTTTTTCACCACGCGGTCCCGGCTCTTCAGATCCGGGTCGGTCAGCTGCAGCTGCACGGATACGCGGGTAGCCACGTCCAGGTCCTTGATCTTCTTGGTGTCCAGGATCTGGAGCATGATGATATATTTGTCCGCCATGCTGCCGAAATAGATGAGATTGTCCTTCCGGCGCAGGGGATGGCCCTTGTACTGCAGGGCCGCCGTCTTTTCAGCCATGGATATGCCTCCCTCGACGTTTGTTACTGAATTGTAACATATTGTTTCTTCCTTGTCAACATAAAATTGCATTTTTGGAAAAAATGACCCGCTCTCCCCGTCCGGAAAAAGTTGGACGGAAAAAAGCGGGTCCTGCGTTTTATCTCTATGCCGCTGGCTGTTCGGTCGCCGGAGGCGCCTCGCCGCCGGTGTCGGGCTGCTGCTGTTCCGGCGCGTTAGTAGGTACCGCCGGCGCTTCAGTGGGCGGCGGAGGCGGCGCTTCGGTGGGTTCCGCCGGCACATCGGTGGGCGGCGTGGTCTCCACAGGGGGCGCGTCGGTGGCAGGCGGCGTGGTCTCCTGGGCTGGCGGAGCCGTGTCCACGGGCGGGGCCGTGTAATCCGGCGGCGTGGTGACGGTCGTGCCGCCGGGATCGCTGGTGGGCGGCGCCTCGCCAGTGGGAGGCGGCTCCTGGGAGTTGTTCGGCGTGGGCGGCGCCTCCTGGGTGGGGCTCACGCTGGGACTGGGACTGTTGGTACCGCTGCCGAAGGCGTTGATGGCCTGGCCGATGGTGGGCGTGGGGAAGGCCCAGTAGCTCAGCCCCTCATGGATGCGGCTCATGACCTTCTGCCATATCTGGGCGGCGGGGTTGCCGTAGAAGTCCATGACGGCGTTGTACTCGTAGCCCGTCCAGCAGGCGGCCACATAGTAGCGGGTGAAGCCCGTGAAATAACGGTCATACCTGTTGCTGGTGGTGCCTGTCTTGCCGGCCACGGCCTGGCCATAGATCCGGGCCTCGGTACCGGTACCGCCCTCCACGGCGGCCTGCAGGACGTTGGCGATGTTCCAGGCGGTGTTCTCCTTCACGGCCACGTGCCGCTCCGGCGCGTTCTCCAGGACGATGTTGCCGTCGCTGTCCCACACGTAGGCGTACAGCCGTCCCTTCACCATGATGCCGTCGTTGGCGAAAGCGGTGTAAGCCTGGGCCATCTCCAGGGGCGTGATGCCATAGGAGAGCTGCCCCAGAGCCAGGGGCGCATAGGCGTAGTCGGTGAAGGTCCGCTGCAGGTCCGGGTCATAGTAGTCACGGACCAGGTTCTTGAAGCGGAAGCGGTTGGTCAGGTAGTCCCAGGAGGCGGCAAGGCCCATCTTGTTCAGAGTCTGGGCCGCCACGGTGTTCAAAGACGATATGATACCCTGGCGGATGGTGGTCCAGCCCCGGTAGGTGCCGCTGTCGTTGCGGGGGTACCAGTTGGGGCTGTTGGACAGCACGATGTTGGGCGAGTCGTTGATGGGGGTGGTCTGGGTGATGAGGCCCAAGTCGAAGGCCGGGCCGTACACAGCCACAGGCTTGAAGGAGGACCCCGGCGGCCGGCGCAGTCTGGTGGCGAAGTTGTTGGTAAAGCTGCCCGTCTTGACGCCGGTATCGCCCGCCAGGCCCAGAACGGAGCCGTCCTGGGGGTCCATGACCACGATGGCGGAGCTCAGCTTCTGGCCGCTGGTGTTACGCCAGGGCTGTGGCAAATTTCCGGTGTTCTGGTAGATGTCGTCGATGATGCCCTGGACGCGCTTGTCCATGCAGCAATAGATGTCGTAACCGCGGTTATAGATGAGGAATTCCGCCGCGTTCTCGGTGATGCCCTTTGCCGCGGCCAGGTCCTCCGTGAGCTGCCAGATCAGCGAGTCGATATAGTACGTGTTGGGAACGGTCTCCCGCTCCTCGCCCACGGCACGCTTGAACACCAGCTGCTCGTTCTTGGCGGCCACATACTCGTCGTTGGAGATATAGCCTTGCCGGTACATCTCCCAGAGGATGGTCTCCTGGCGCTGCTTGTTGCGTGCCTCGCTCTTGGGACCGATATAGGGATCGTACAGGGAGGGGTTGTTGGTGATGCCGATAAGGCTGGCGCACTCGGCCAGGTCCAGCTGCCAGACCTCCTTGCCGAAATACTCCCGGGCTGCGGCGCCTACGCCGTAACAGCCCTCGCTCAGGTAGATCTCGTTGAGATACCAGGCGATGATCTCTTCCTTTGTATATCGCTTTTCAAATTCCAGGGCCCGGAACATCTCCAGCAGTTTTCGCTGGACGGTGACCTCGTCCTTGCCCGTCAGGTTCTTGATGAGCTGCTGGGTGATGGTGGAGCCGCCGAAGGTGTCGTTCATGCTCAGGAACATGTTGCCGAAGGCGCCCAGGGTACGCCACCAGTCTACGCCCTTGTGGGTGTAGAAGTGCTTGTCCTCGATGGCCACGGCGGCGTGCTCCAGGTCGATGGGGATCTGGTCATAGTCCACCCACAGACGGTTCTCCGTCCAGTGCAGGGTGGCCAGCTCCTCCCACTGGTTGCTGCCGGCGCTGGTCTCCACCAGGATGCGGCTGGACATGTTGGAGGCCATCTCCTCCGGGGTCAGGTCAAGGCTGTCGGACAGGCAGGTCTTCACGTATACGGCGAAGATGCACGCGAACAAAAGCCCCGTGGTGATGAATACCAGAAACACGGTCAGGATGACCTTCATGGTGGTGCGCAGCACGAGACCGGTCCCGGCGGCGGCGGTATCCACCACCGTCCCCGCGGCCCGGCGGACGCGGCGCATCTTCCGGCTGGTGTGCCAGGACCAGAAGGCCTGTATTTTTTCTTTGATCTTGCGGAATATATTCACAGCTGTTCCTCCGAACGCTCCCGGCTGTCAGTGATATGAGAGGCGGTCTGACATCTTTTGACACATTGATGTACAGACATGGTTAGTATAACACATTTTTCCCTGATTGTATATCCTATTTGCAAAGAAAAGATGAACGCCTCCTTAAATCGGCGCATGCCCATGCCCATGCCCGGGCATACTGTGGACGGGAGGGATGGACGTGGGACTGAAGAAGCGGATCCTGCTGGGGGCGGCGCTGGTGCTGGCCGCGGCCTTGAGCGTGCTGGCGGTGCTGCATGAGCTGGGGCTGCTGCCCGGGGCGTGAAAGACGGTTTATCCCTATTTTCCCTCTTGCAATCTCCCGTCCCAGGCCTTATGATAGAGGCAGGAAACAACAGGAGGAACAACATGGAGAGCGATTTTGGCGCCGATTACGTCACCATCGAGGACGACGACGGCAACGAGTTCGAGCTGGAACACCTGAGCACCCTCCAATTCGAGGGCGACGAGTACATGGTCTTCCTCCCCGCCGACATGGATGAGGACGATCCGGATTACGGCTTCATCATCCTCCGGGTGGAGGAGGTGGACGGCGAGGAGCAGTTCGCGTCCGTGGACGACGACGAAAAGCTCCAGCGCATCTACGACTATTACATGGAACAAGTGTTCGCCGAGGAGGAGGACGCCTCCCTCCCCGACGAGGAGTGAGCTGAAAAGAAACCTGCCCTGTTCGTGGTCTCAAGGGCCCGATTGGACCCACATCTCTAATAAGGGATGCCATATACGGCGGCGGAGCGCAGGCCTCCCGGCCCAAAGCCGGACGTTGGAAGCGCAGAAACCGCTGTGAGGCGACCCACCTGCCAAGCTGTGCAGGTTACAAATCGGCCCCCACGGCAGGGCGGGCCCCGTCGGAGCAAAGGCGACTTTGCTCCGACGTTCGTATATATCCCACCCTATGGTGCGCCGGTCCGGCGCGCTTTTTTCGTCCCGTTTCAGCTCTTTAAATGCGCGCATTTCCCACAAAACGGGCCGGTCCGATTTGACTAAAATGCCAAATGCGGCCGCGAGCCGTTGCTTTTTGCAATTTCTATAATTATAATATTCATGATCAACGCGTTCTTGGTGATTTTTCACCGCAGAACGGACGCATATCCCGCTGAGAGAGCGCTTTCAGCATCCTACATACGACAATTCTTTGAAGGGAGAGAAGCAACCATGAATGAAGTCCTCAACAAGCTCCATGAGCTCGGCATCGTTCCCGTGGTCGTCATCGACGACGCGAAGGACGCCGTCCCCCTGGCCAAGGCCCTGATCGAGGGCGGTCTGCCCTGCGCGGAGGTCACCTTCCGCACCGCCGCCGCCGCGGACGCCATCAAGGCCATCGCCGACAACTTCCCTGAGATGCTGGTGGGCGCCGGCACCGTGCTCACCACGGAGCAGGTGGACCGGGCCGTGGCCGCAGGCGCCAAGTTCATCGTCAGCCCCGGCACCAACCCCAAGGTAGTGAAGTACTGCGTGGAGAAGAACATCCCCATCACCCCCGGCACCTGCAACCCCAGCGACGTGGAGCAGGCCCTGGAGTGCGGCGTGAATATCGTCAAGTTCTTCCCCGCTGAGCCCGCCGGCGGCCTGAAGTACATCAAGGCCATCGCCGCCCCCTATGTGGACGTGAAGTTCATGCCCACCGGCGGCATCAACGCCACAAACGTCCGGGATTATCTGGCCTACAACAAGATCTGGGCCTGCGGCGGCAGCTGGATGGTGAAGGGCGACCTCATCAAGGCCGGCGATTTCGAGAAGATCAAGGAGCTGACGGCCGAGGCCGTGCAGATCGTGAAGGAGGTACGTGGATAATGGCAAGAGTAGTCACTTTCGGCGAGCTGATGATCCGGCTCCAGCCCTACAACTATGAGCGTTTCGTCCAGGCGGACCACCTGGAGTTCTCCTTCGGCGGCGGCGAGGCCAACGTGGCCGTGTCCCTGGCCAACTACGGCATGGACGCGGTGTACGTGACCAAGCTCCCCGCCCACGCCATCGGCCAGGCCGCTGTGAACAGCCTGCGCCGGTACGGCGTGAACACCTCCATGATCACCCGGGGCGGCGACCGCGTGGGCATCTACTTCAACGAGAAGGGCGCCTCCCAGCGCGGCAGCGTGTGCATCTATGACCGCGCCCACTCCGCCATCCAGGAGGCCACCACCGCCGACTTCGACTGGGACAAGATCTTCGAGGGCGCCGACTGGTTCCACTTCACCGGCATCACCCCGGCCCTGGGCCCCAACGTGGTGGACATCTGCCGGGAAGCCTGCAAGGCCGCCAAGGCCAAGGGCGTGAAGATCAGCTGCGACCTGAACTACCGGGGCAAGCTGTGGACCCGGGAGCAGGCCCGGGCGGCCATGACCGACCTGTGCCAGTACGTGGACGTGTGCATCTCCAACGAGGAGGACGCCAAGGACGTGTTCGGCATCGAGGCCGAGAAGACCGACATCTACGCCGGCGAGATCAACCGGGAGGGCTACAAGTCCGTGGCCAAGCAGCTGGCGGACAAGTTCCACTTCGAGAAGGTGGCCATCACCCTGCGTGAGAGCCACTCCGCCTTCGACAATGGCTGGAGCGCCATGCTCTACGACGTGGCCAGCGGCGAGTACGCCTTCAGCAAGAAGTACGAACTGCACATCATCGACCGCGTGGGCGGCGGCGACAGCTTCGGCGGCGGCCTCATCTATGCGCTGCTGTCGGGCAAGAGCACCCAGGCGGCGGTGGAGTTCGCCGTGGCGGCCTCCGCGCTGAAGCACTCCATCGAGGGCGACTACAACATGATGACCATCGCCGAGGTGGAGAAGCTGGCCGGCGGCGACGGCTCCGGCCGCATCCAGCGGTAAACTATCCCTATTCATATTGCAGCTCCCCGGCCAAAAGGCCGGGGAGTTGTTTTTGACATGCTTGGCATGGCGTGATATACTGTGGAAAAATGTGATCGGCCCCATGGGAAGGGAGAAGCGCGATATGAAGAAAACTCTGGCGATACTGCTGGCGCTGGCGCTGTGCGCCGGTCTGTCCGGCTGCGGCCATTTCGTGTCCATCATGCCCGGCACAGAGCCGGTGGCTGCGGACGCCGCTCCCACGCCGGAGGACGCCGGCGCCGAGGACCAGGCCGGATTCCGGGAAACGCCCCTTTTGGACTTCATGGGCTGGACCGGCTTTGCCGGCAGCTACTATGACGACACCCCCGTGGCCCTCAGCATCCAGGTGGGCGACAGCTTCGCCTCCCCCATCTTCGACCGCGCCAGCATCATCACCGCCTGCGACACCCTGCGGGCCATGACCGTCACCGGCCGGGCCGCCGATCCGGCCCCCACCGCCGCGAGGACCGTGTTCACCCTCACCATGGAAAACGGCGATGAGCGGACCGTCACCTTCCTGGGCAGCGACGTGTCCCTCACCGGAGGCACCTACACCGTCACCGGCGGCGACGCCCTCTGGCGGCTGTCCTTCCCCGGCTACGGCGGCAGTTTCGATATCTTCGACCTCCACTACAGCGACGCCATCCGCTCCTTTGCCGATGAATTCTACGAGAACACCCCCGTGTCCGTGGGCAGGCGGCAGAACGGCGGCGCCACCCTGACCAGCAAGGATCCGGCGGTGGTCCAGCAGGTGTTCTCCATCCTGGACAACGCCACCATCCAGCGGGTGGAGATGAACCCCGACCAGAATATCGACCTGACCCAGACCACGGATTACGTCTTCACCATGCCTGACGCCTCCACCAGGACCATCTCCTTCGCGGGGCCGTGCCTGGCCGTGACGGCGTCAGAGGCCTACGGTCCGGTGTACTACTGGCTCCAGGGCACGGAGAACCTGCCCTATGTGACGGTCCTGCCCGAGACCACCATACCCACCTTCGGCGGCGGTCCTCTGACCGCCCTTCGGGAGGACATCGCCCAGGCCCAGCAGGCCGCGGCCGGCACTCTGGACGGCGTCACCGTACTGGGCGTATACGTGGATTACAACATCAGCGGCCATGACCCCGGATACCTCACCCTCAGCGGCAGCGTGGCCAACAGCTTCATCCAGCAGGTGACCTCCATCAACGCCTCCAGCGAGACCGTTCCGGCCGCCGGGGACAGCATCACCGTGTTCGTGACCCTCTCCGACGAGCAGTCAGTGCCCATCATGGTCTTCGCCGGCGACTCCATCCAGCAGGTGGTAGGCGTCAACTATGCCTGCGACGCCAACGCCATGGCCAATCTGCGCAGTACCATCCTCCAGCTGGCCCAGGACTCCAACAACGTGGGCCTCGTGGAGGGCAGCGGTACAAACTGACAAGTATAAAAACCGCCCGCCTCGGTCTCCCGGAACGGACTTGACAATTCCCGATAGGATGATTATACTATAAGCACAAAAAGCGCTGCCGGTTCCGGTCAGCCTAACGCAAACTTATGAAGTGATCGCCGTTCTTGTCAGGGAGCCGGCGGTCACTTCTTTTTCGCCTGAATGAACAGGCTGCAAATACCAATGATGACCAAGCAAAGTTCAAGAACTTCGGATGTACTCATGGGCAGCCCCCCTTTCCGGAGATCAGGGGGCAAGAAGCTGCCCCCTGCAGTAGAGGGCTGACCTTCGCCGACAGCGCGGGCCACATAGTGGCTTGCCTGCATAGTATCACAGGAATCTTCAAAAATCAACAAACGGCCCCCTCATCTGAGGGGGCCCTATATACCCATATAATTGTTTTATTGGAAAAGCCTTTCTATCTCTTCCCGCGCCGCGCCGCTGCGGCCGGAGATCATCTGGCTCTGGCCGCCGCCCCGGGCCTGGAGGGCCGGGCCGTTTTCCTTGATAAAGGCCCGCATGTCCCTGGTTTTACTGGCCATGACGAAGCGCCATGCCCCATCCTCCCCGGCAAACACCGCGCACACGCCGCCGCACTTGGCCATCCCGGCGTTGGCCAGGATACGCAGGACCTCTTCGTCCCCGTCGGCGAACAGGACCATATTCCCCTCAGTGGGCGTCAGCGCCGCGGCCCGGGCCTCAGCGGCCGCCTTTCGCAGGCCGGCCAGCTCCCGTTTCAGCTCGTCCCGCTGGGCAGCCAGTTTCTCCACGCCCCCGGCAATATCGCTCTGGGGCACGTTCAGTGCCGCCGAGATGGCCGCGTCCGCGGCGTACCGGGCGCCGTAGTCCGCCAGGGCGTCAGGTCCGGCCTTCATCCAGATGCGCACGCCGCCCCGGTGGCGCATGAAGTCCAAAAGCTTGATCATACCGATCTGGCCCGTGGAGCTCACATGGGGCGCGCAGCAGGCACACATGTCCACCCCGTCGATGAACACGATGCGCACGTCCTCGGTCAGGTCCAGCTTGCTGCGGTAGTCCAGCTCCTTCAGCTCCCCCACCGAGGGGAACCGGGCCCGGACCGTCTGGTCCCGCCAGACCACCTCGTTGGCCCGCCGCTCCAGGTCGTTCAGCTGCTCCCGGGTGAGTTCCCCGTTAAAATCGATGGTGCACCCGTCCTGGCCCAGGTGGAAGCCCACGTTGTCGTAGCCGTAGAGGCTGTGGGCCAGGCCGGAGACGATGTGCTCCCCGGAGTGGGTCTGCATCTTCCGGAACCGCTCCGGCCAGTCGATACGGCCCCGGACCGTCCCGCCCACAGGCAGGGGCCCGTCGGTCAGGTGGGTGATCCGGCCACCCTTCTCGTGTACGTCCAGCACCCGCACGCCGCCCAGCTCGCCGGTGTCCGCCGTCTGCCCCCCCTCCTCGGGGAAAAAGGCGGTGGCCCGCAGGATAACGGCCCAGCCGTTTTTTGCCTCCTCACAGGACAGGACCTCCGCCTGGAAATCCTGGATATAGGCGTCCTCGTAGTAGAGCTTTCTCGTCTGCATCGGTTGACCTCCCCGGAAAAAAAGTGTATACTTCGGCCATGGATATCTATAAGATAGGGTTCCTATATCTGGAAGCGGTGAATCTGCTGACACTGGTGGTTTTCGGTCTGGACAAACACCGGGCGAGGGTCCACCGGGAGCGCATCCCGGAGGCGGCCCTGCTGGGGCTCGCCGCCCTGGGGGGCAGCATCGGGGCCCTGGCGGGGATGTACCTCTTCCGCCACAAGACTCAGAAGCGGAAGTTCACCCTGGGCGTCCCCCTTATCCTCCTGGGGGAGGTGGCCTTCTTCCTGCTGCTATTCTTTGCTGTGTCTCACTGACAGTGTAGAGCAAGCTGATGCTGTGTCTCACTGACAGCGTATAGCAATTGATGCCGTTTCCCACTAACATTGTAGAGTTTTTTCGGAGGTGCGTCAAGTATGGATAGATACCTTGATATAAAACCCGAGGTAGCCCAGGCTCTGGCCGCGGGCAAGCCCGTGGTGGCCCTGGAGAGCACCATCATCTCCCACGGCATGCCCTGGCCCCAGAACGCCGAGACGGCCTTTGCCGTGGAGGACGTGATCCGCGCCCACGGGGCCGTGCCCGCCACCGTCGCCGTCATCGGCGGCCGGCTGAAGGCGGGGCTTGAAAAGTCCGAGATCGAATATCTGGCCAAGAAGGGCCAGGCCGTCACCAAGGCCAGCCGCCGGGATCTGCCGGTGCTTTGCGCCCGTGGCGAGGATGGTGCCACCACCGTGGCCGCCACCATGATCGTGGCGGCGCTGGCCGGCATCAAGGTCTTCGCCACCGGCGGCATCGGCGGCGTCCACCGGGGCGCCGAGACCACCATGGACATCTCCGCCGACCTGGAGGAGCTGGCCCGCACGCCGGTGCTGGTGGTCTGCGCCGGCGCCAAGTCCATCCTGGACCTGGGGCTGACCCTGGAGTACCTGGAGACCAAAGGCGTGGCCGTGTGCGGCTACCAGACCGACGAACTGCCCGCCTTCTACACCCGCACCAGCGGCTTCGGCGTGGACTTCCGGGCCGACAGCCCCGCAGAATTGGCCGCCGCCTTCGCCGCCCAGCAGGCTCTGGGCTATCCCGGCGGCATGCTGTGCACCAACCCCATCCCGGAGAAGTATTCCATGGACCCGGCGGTCATCAACGCCGCCATCGACCAGGCCATCGCTGAGAGCATAGAGCAGGGCGTGAAGGGAAAGAAGGTCACCCCCTTCCTCCTGGCCCGGGTCAAGGACATCACCGGCGGCGACAGCTTGGAATCCAACATCCAGCTGGTGCTCAATAACGCCGCCCTGGCCGCCGACACCGCCGCGGAGCTGTGCCGGATGTGACTGGTAAAAAATACCTGCAAAAAGGGTATTGACAAAGGGTTTTCCCCGCGTTATAATGCAGCCAAATTCAATACAGTAAACCGTTGATGAAGAGTAAGTAACCTTTCCTGAGCGTGTCACAGAGAGCCGCGGGTGCTGGAAGCGCGGTACAGGCCGGAATGTGCGAATGGACTTCGGAGGGCGATCGGAAGGCAGCATCGCTGCCCTATGTGAGACGGAGAGAGGCGCTCCGTGAACAACGCCGCCGCGTGACAGCGCGGAACAAAGCGGGCGCGTGAGCGCCAAGCCGGGTGGCACCGCAGGACGTATACCACATCCTGTCCCAGCAGAAATGCAGGGACAGGATGTTTTTTCGTCAAAAAACAAGTTTTTGACTTCAAGTTTTAAACTGCTCGGCGGAAGTGAATCCCGCCGGCAGAAATTCAAAATTCAAATGAATTTTGAATTTACGCGCGGCTCACCGCGCGGCTCGCCCTGACCGGGCTTCGCAAACTAATCCCTAAGGAGGTAACAGCAAAATGTTTGTTGATCTGTCCAGACGATGGCGGGCGTAAGGACACACCCACGAAACATGAACATATCAAACACCAAAAATCTAAAATGAGAAAGCATGAAAAGGAGATAACTACAATGAAGAAGCTCATCTGCACTGTTATGGCCCTTGTGATGGTCCTGGCTCTGGCGGCCCCCGCCATGGCCGAAGGCGAGACCTTTAAGGTCGGCATCTGCAACTACGTGGACGACGCGTCCCTCAACCAGATCGTGGAGAACATCCAGTCCCAGCTGGAGGCCATCGGCGAGGAGAAGGGCGTGACCTTCGACGTCAGCTACGACAACCCCAACGGCGACGCCGCCGTCATGGACCAGATCATCCAGAACTTCATCGCCGACGGCGTGGACCTGATGGTGGGCGTGG
>CANRNF010000049.1 GCA_947631865.1 uncultured Oscillospiraceae bacterium
GACTTTGTCATCCAGCGGGAGGGCAAGCTGATCCCTGTGGAGGTCAAGTCTGCCGACAACACCCGGGCCAAGAGCCTAAAGGTCTATATGGAGACATACAAGCCGGCCTATGCCATCAAGCTCTCCGCCAAAAACTTTGGCTTTGAGGACGGTAAGAAGACCGTTCCCCTCTATGCCGCGTTCTGTATATAACGCGCGCCGCACGGCCAGTTCCTATCCGCTCGTGCGGCGCTTTTCATGAAGTGTCATGTCAGACGGAGTATTATAAGAAACCGTGACATGACAAATTGCAAAGGAGCAAAGTACTATATGAAAATCTTAGAATTTGAATTAATGCTGCGCCGCGAAGTCTTGTCTATGTTGGATTACCTTGAGAGGTTTAATGCTACGAATGAAAACTTTCTCGCACTGGCGCAAAAATCTCCGTTTACTATTGATGAGTTTTTAAACGAGATCATTTTTGAATGTATACATCGTTCCAGAACTCAGAACCTCCCTAAAGCGTCCATAAAAAAGCACGTCACAGAAAGCGGCGCAGAATACACTGGCGATATTAAATCTCAAAAGACACGAACAATGAATAAAGCCAGAAACTATAGGAAGGAGCGTGCTCAGCTATTACAGGCGCGATATAATATTCCCCCCGAAGAATTAGCCTTACCCGATATGACAGGAAAAAACCGTCGAGCCGGGTATGATTTGACTTCCAATCAGTATAAACAGACTCAAAATATGGAACAGATGACTATCCTGAACAAGATAACGACCCGTCAAATTTGTGATGCAAAACACTATTCAAGAAAAAACGTAGAGGCAGACCTGGAAGCGTATGAAGCACATTTTCAAACCGTTTTCACTCATTGCAACACCCCTGAAGATTATATAGATGCTTCTATTGAACTATTTGATATTGAGTCCCATTATTATATTGAATTTATTTACGCTCTTTCCTGCTTTCTGGCAGAAAAAGACTATCCCTTGGATGGGCTGGTGCCTGTAATGTATCTCCTTTGTTACGCGCCGCTGAACCCTGATTATAAAACAGACAGCCGTTTTGTGATCAGCAGACTCAAATTAATTCCCGCGATATTTGACGAAAGCTGGGATTCTGTTTCTACGAAGATAGAATTATACTCTTATATTAAAATCTTGCTATTCCACAATGTTCCTTTTGGCTATGAAGAAGAACGTCTGGCTCCATGGTTCCACAAGAACATAGGCTTTGAGGATCAGGCTGATTATCTTAAAACAGATTATAACTTGCAGGGAATGATCCAAAGAAAAGTCTTTTCCCCCAAACAATTGCAAAGGTTTCGTCAGATTTATGACTTAATTCTCCGAAAAAAAGGTGAGGGATAGAGTATGCCCAACGCGCACAATTTGTAATGTCTCGTTTCTTTTTTATCCTTTCTGTAACTCTTCCCCAAAAACGTGCTTACTCCCCAAGCAAGATTTCCGATATGATTATGCTGCTTAGGACAAGATTCCTTTGCAGCATTTTATTTTTATCCGTTAAGGAGGACAAGTTATGCCATATACAATTAGTAGCCCCGACGTTCACCCTTACATCCCCGACCTCTTCGACCCCCACTTCCCCAGGGCGAAGGTCGACCATCACAGCCTTCACGGCCGTTATATCAGCAATGAGCTTACCCAGGAGCGGCTGGGCGAACTCATCGACCAGCACCGCAAACGCGCTGAGTGGTCTGAACTTGGTTTTCCCCTCATGATCGCGACGCCTACTGGCACCGGAAAAAGCACCCTCGTCCATAATGTTATTCGCCCTTACGCGGCTACCCATGGCCAGAAGGTCCTCTACCTCTGCAACAGAAGTGCTCTGTACAAACAGGAGCTGAAGAGCGCGGATAAAGCTGTCAACCCGGCTTTTCAGAAGTCCTTTTATCCTAATGATGCTGCCGAGTACACGACTGGCAGTATCACGCTGATGACCTATCACCACTACTTCAGCCTGCTGCAGGAAAAAGAACCTGCGTACTTTGCTCCGTATTCCATCATCGTTGCCGATGAAGCCCACTTTTTCGCCTCCGATGCCCTCTTCAATGCGGACACCGGCGAAATTCTTGCTTCGATCCCCCGTGTGTTCGCCCATTGCGTGAGGATCTATATGACGGCCACCCCGGAGGATGTCCTTGACCCCATCTATGCTGAGGAGTGGCGCAATGCCCCTTGGGTCAATGACTACGCGAGGAACGCCGAGTGCGATAACTTCACCCATGAGCTCTATCATTTGGACCGTCTGCCTGCACTGCACATCTTCACCATGCCCTGGAATTTCTCCGCCTACCAGGGACCTTATGTGTTTTCCAGGGCTGACAGCCTTATCCGGGAGATCGCGGCAGATGCCCCGTCTGAGAAGTGGATCATCTTCGTCACCAGCAAGGAGGTCGGCAAGGCCATGCGCTGCGCTCTGCGCGACAGGAAAATCCCCGCCGCCTACCTTGACAGCGGCAACCGCCATGGTACTTTGACCGAGTGCCAGCTGTGGGATCGGATCATGGAAAACGGACTTAAAGATTTCAGGGTCCTTATCACTACCAGCGTCCTTGATAACGGCTTCAGCATTCATGACAAGTCGGTCACCCGCATCGTCCTTTTCACCGACGACCGCACGACTTTCCTCCAGGAACTGGGCCGCGTCCGCCTTGACGACCCTGACCAGAAAGTCCGTGTGTACTTCTCCCGGATGGACAAGACCGGTTGTCTGCACCCCAAGAAGCGTCAAGGCATCCTTGATTCTTTCGTTCTGTTCTGCGGCAGCAAGGCCATCCCGGAATACCCCTATCCCGACACCGAGATCGTGCCGAACCCCAACGCGGTACTGACCATGAAGACTGCCCCCAACTCCCGTGAGGACCTGGGGTATGTGTCCGGCCGCTCGGTTTTCCTGATGGACGGCGCCATCGCCTATCTGCCTTACATCAATTACATGGCCCGCTGGGTCGCCAAGCTGCTCGGCCGGCAGGCAGAGGAATATGACCGTCTGCTTGCCGAGGACCCCAAACTGGCCCCGATCCTTTATAAGGCCCGGTGGCTCACCGACGACCCGGAGGCTCTGACTTTCAGCAACCTCCGTTATATCGACATTGATACCCCCTCGGACGACCGGGCGGCAGAGGATATAGTAAGCCTCTATACCAAGTACGCGAACGTTCTCATGGCCGAACCCAAGGATGGCATTTATACGGAGGAGAGCCTCTGTTTCGCGGACTTCTCCAACGAGTTTCAGGCCCTCTACGTCCAGCTCTGTCCCGATGACACCTCTGTGAACATAGGGAAGAACCGGAAGCCCTGGCAGCACACGGCCATCATCTCGCATATGCGGAAGCTGGCCGATCGCTTCGGCAAAGGCCATCCCGAGGTGATGTATACCCTCGTAAAGGATCCCGGCGGTTTTTGGATGCTGGCAAAGGACGATGGAGCCGATGACAGCGCCCGCAGCGTATAATATTCCGGCATTGTTCCTAGACTAACCAATAACACAAGAAACGGAGGGACGGTCATGATCGTCAGGCAATTCAATACCGGCGGCGTGACCGTCCGCATCCACGACGATCGCTGCAAACCGGCGGAGGAGGTCAACATGACCGCCATCAATCGGATCGTGTCCTCCTCCCACGCGGCCAGGGCAAACCGTCCTGCCGTCAAGGCCTGCCACAATTTGGAAACCAAGCCAATTTGACAGCTGACTCACTGCTGGCCTATAATATCACCTGAAAGGAGGCCCCAAATGGAGCAATACGTCATGTATCTGCGAAAATCCCGCTTTGACCGTGACTATGCCGAGTTCAGTGTAGAGGAAACACTCAAGCGCCATAAGGCGATCTTGGACAAGCTGGCGAGTGATCGTGGGTACCGTATTGCAAAAGTTTACTATGAGGTCGTTTCAGGCGAGTCCATCGCCGCCAGACCGCAGATCCAGGAGATGCTGGCCGAGGTGAGCGAGGAATTTTACGCGGGGGTCCTGGTGGTGGACCTGGAACGTCTGGCCCGCGGCAATGGCGCCGACCAGGCGTATATCAGCCAGGTGTTCCAGTTTTCCGGCACAAAGATCATCACCCCCAACAAAATTTACGACCCCAGCAACGAGTTTGACGAAGAATATTTTGAGTTTGGCCTGTTCATGAGCCGCCGGGAGTACAAGACCATCAACCGGCGTCTTATCCGGGGCCGCGAAAGCTCCGCCGCCGAGGGAAAGTACCTGGGCAGCATCGCCCCCTATGGCTACCAGCGCATCAAGCTGCCCAACGAGAAGGGCTACTCCCTGGAGCCTCTGCCGGAGGAAGCGGAGGTGGTAAGGACCGTCTTTGATATGTATCTGTCCGGCGACGGGACCGTGATGATCGCCAATTACTTGAACGACCACCACATCCCCACCCGGCACGGAGAGCTGTGGACCTATTCCTCCATCTTCAACATGCTCAAAAACCCGGTCTACTGCGGCAAGATACGCCGGGGCTGGTGCAAGCAGATCAAGAGGATAGAGGACGGCGTGGTCAAGCGGCACATCAAGCACCTGCGCGACCCCAATGATTACGAGATCTTTCAGGGGCTCCACCCGCCGCTCATCAGCGAGGAGGTCTTTGCCGAGGCCCAGCTCATCCGCACGGAACGGCCCTCCAATGCCCACACCAAGACAGACTGCGAGCTCCAAAACGCTTTCGCCGGTCTTATCTACTGCGCCAAGTGCGGCAAACGCATCGGCCGCACCACGAACCGGGGCGTCCCCCGTTTCCGGTGCGTCAACCACCGCAACTGCCACACGGCCAGCTTCGACTACGCCAAGACCGAGGAGCAGATCATCTCTGCCCTTCGCCAGTGGGTGGCCGGCTACACCGTGGAGATCGAAAACGTGGGCTTTGAGAGCGAAGCGGATTCCTGCCGGGACAGGATCGGGCAGCTTACCGCCGAACTGGAAAAGCTGAACGCCCAGCTGGATAACGCTTTCGACCTGGTGGAACAGGGCCTCTACACAAAAGAGGAGTTCCGCCGGCGAAAGGAGAAGATCACCGGCAGCCAGAAAGCCGTCCAGTCCCAGCTTGACAGCCTCTATGAACGGCTGCCCGCCCTGGAGGAACAGGCGGACTTCCATGAGAACCTGATACCCCAAACGGAGGCGCTGCTGGACAGCTATGACCAGATGGCCGTGGCGGAGCGCAACAAGCTCCTGAAGGAGATACTCTACCGCATCGAGTACCGCAAGGACCACGACGGCGCGCTGGAGATCGACATCTATCCGAAGATACCCATGAAACAGTAGTCCCCTGTTGGCATGAAGGCGATGACACACACATGGGTCACCGCGCCGATGAGCTTGCCGTTTTGCAGGATGGGGCTGCCGGACATGCCCTGGACGATGCCCCCGGTCTTGGCCAGCAGGTCCGGATCCGTCACATGGACGGACAGGTCCCGGCCGCTGCCGGAAGCCATGCCGGTGCGGGCGATCTCCACGTCGTATTCCTCCACCTTGCTGCCCGCCACGCAGGCCAGGATGGTGGCCGGGCCCTTTCGCACGTCCTCCGCCCCGCCCACGGGCATGGCCGGGCGCAGCGCGCCCAGGCTGCCGGTGATGGTGCCGAAGATTCCGCAGGTGGTGTTGGTACTGATACACCCTATCACGTCCCCGGGGTCAAAGCTGCCCGCCAGCTCTCCCGGCGCGCCGCTGAGGCCCCGCTTCACATCCACGATGGTGGCCCGGCACACGTCCCCGTCCGCCACGGGGAGCAGCACGCCGGTGTCCACGTCGTTCACGCCGTGGCCCAGAGCGCCGAAAGCCCCGGTGGCCGGGTCGATATAGGTCACGGTGCCGATGCCGGCCACGCCGTCCCGGAGCCACAGCCCCAGCCGCAGGCCGCCGCCCGCCTCCCGGGCCGGCGTCACATCAAGGCAGCGGGTGCCGTTGTCCCGCCGCACCGTCACGGCCACGGGCGCGCCGCCGCCATTTTCCACGGCGGCCATGAGCTCCGCGGCGGTCTCCACCGCCCGGCCGTCCACCGCCAGGATCATGTCGCCGGTCTTGAGTCCCGCGTCCTCCGCCGGGCTGGCCGGGCCGGCCGCGGTCTGCACGTCGGTCAGGCCCGCCACCAGCACGCCCTCCATTTCGATTTGTATACCTACCGTCTCTCCCACGGGGATGAGCGCCCCGTCCGCAAAGGCCGTCACCGCCGCGACGGCCGCCAATATCCATGCCATGGCCGCACAGGGCAGCCATTTTAGCCAACGCTTTCCCATAGTTCTTCCTCCCGTCTTTCTGTCGGCCCATTCAGTATGCGAGAAAGCGGGCGTGAAAACCGCGCTAAAATATCACACCTCTGCCACCCGCGCCATAAGGCCGCGCCCTTGGGCGGCGGGCGGAAAAAGGCGATATCTTCCAGTTCATCAGTGGTTTCGCATCATTGATATGGTATCCGGCGGCGGGCGAAATAGCATGGCAATTTCTGCGCGAAAAAGCCTCCCCAAACGGGGAGGCTTTCCAAGTTTTGTATGATTTTTTCAGGCCGCGGCCGTCTTTTTCCGATGGGTCAGGGTCTGGAAGACGAAGATACCCACCACGACCGCCAGGCCCACCAGGTCGCTGACGGTGCCCGGATAGATGAGGAACAGGCCGGCCGCCAGAGCCACGATGCGCAGCACCCAGGGGACCTCGCCCTTCATGTAGCCCTCCAGGCCCACGCCCAGGGCCACGATGCCCACCACACTGGTCACGGCCACCTGAGCCACCTCCAGGGCGGTGGTGTCCACCAGCACCATGGCCGGGTTCATGGCCAGGATGTAGGGCACCACGAAGGCGGCGATGGCCAGCTTTGTGGCGTTGAGGGCCGTCTTCATGGGCGGCGCTTTGGCGATGGCAGAGCCGGCGTAGGCCGCCAGGGCCACCGGCGGGGTGATATCCGCCACGATGCCGAAATAGAAAACGAAGAAGTGGGCGGCGATCTGGGGCACGCCCAGCTGGATCAGGATGGGGGCGCAGGTGGAGGCCATGATGCAGTAGTTGGCGGTGGTGGGCACGCCCATACCCAGCACGATGCAGCACAGCATGGTGAGAAACAGCGCGATGATGAGATGGCCGCCGGACACGGACACGATGGCGGTGATGAGCTTGCTGGCCAGGCCGGTCATCTGGATGCAACCGGCGATGACACCGGCCATGCCGCAGGCCGCGGCCACAGTGATGCAGCTCTTGGCGCCGGCCGCCAGGGAGTCAAAGATGCTCAGCGGCGTCATGCGGTGGGCCTTGTCGAACATGCTCACCACGATGGCCGCCACGATGGAAATAGCCGCGGAGAAGGCCATTGTCCTGGTGCCGCTGGACACCAGGTACACCAGCAGCACCAGCGGCAGCAGCAGGTAGATCTTGGGCAGCAGGGTCATGAACTTGGGCAGCTCCGCCCTGGGGATGCCCCGCAGGCCCAGCTTCTTCGCCTCCAGGTGCACGCAGATAAAGATACCCAGGAAGTACAGCACCGCCGGCAGGATGGCCCGCACGATGATGTTGGAGTAGGGCACGCCCACATACTCGGCCATCAGAAACGCCGCCGCGCCCATGATGGGCGGCATGATCTGCCCGCCGGTGGAGGCGGCCGCCTCCACGGCGCCGGCGAACTCGCCCTTATAGCCGGTCCTCTTCATCATGGGAATGGTGACGGAGCCTGTGGTCACGGTGTTGCCCACGGAGGAGCCGGACACCATGCCGCACAGGGCGGAGGAGATGACGGCCACCTTAGCCGGGCCGCCGGAGGAGGAGCCCGCCGCGCAGTTGGCCAGGTTGATGAAAAAGTCGCTGATGCCGGTGCGCTCCAAAAATGCGCCGAAGATGATGAACACCACGATGAACTTGGCGCACACCTGGATGGGCGTGGTGAGCACACCGGTGGTCTGATAGAAAAGCCCTATTGTCACCTGCCGCACCGCCCGGGCCGGACCGAAGCCCCTGCCGAACCAGTAGTAGTACATCGCGTAGACGAAGAACACTCCCGCCACGCACAGGATGGGCAGTCCCACGCTCCGGCGGCACAGCTCCACCACCGCCAGCACGCCCACGACGCCGATGACGATCTCATAGCTTTTGATGTTCATGGTGCCCAGCCGGACGGTCAGGCTTTGGGCATTGGCCACCACATAGAAAAACGCGCCCGCGCCCAGGATCATGATGAGCCAGTCATACCAGGGCATGTAGTTGACCTTCTGGGGCCCCTTCCGCACAGGGAAGTTCAGGTAGCCGATGATGAGCACGCTCCCCACGAAGGAGGGATAGCGGATCAGATCCAGCCAGGTGACGAACAGCGTCACATAGATGGAGAACAGGGAGAACGCCGCCATCACGGCGGTCACGGCCCACTTCTGCCAGCCCTCCCATACACGGGTGTTGGACTCCCGGTCGTATTTTTTCATGACCGCCTCCACATCGGCGGCGGAACCGGTGGATATATCCTCCTCCTGTACGGGAGGCATCACTGTTTTCTTCTCCTCTGCCATAGGGTGCTCCTTTCTTGCGCGGGATACATGGCCGTGCGCCATATTATGCGGTGCGCGCTCATCTGTCCCGCGAGCGGGTCTATTTTCATGGGTGCCGCGGCGGGCAAGCCCGCCGCGGCATCCGCTTCGTTTTTACAGGGTAGAGTTACTCGGCTACCTCGACCTCGATATCATGCTCAGCATAGTACTTGGCAGCACCCGCGGCGAAGGGAGCGGCCATGCCCTCGGTGGCGAAGGTCAGGTCCAGCTCCGCGCCCTTGGCGTGCAGCTCGGCGATGGCATCGGCGTTGTCGAAGATGGTGGACACGATGGTGTAGGCCGTGTCGTCGTCGATATCAGCGCGGGCGATCAGGGTCGCCTTGGTGGTGATGGTGGTGGCCTCCTCGTCAAAGCCATTGTAAGTGCCGGCGGGGATGGTGTAGGCGGCGTACCAGGGGGCGTTGGCCAGGAGCTTTTCCATGTGCTCGTCGTCGATGGAGATGATGTACACGTCCTTGGTGGCGGCCAGGTCGGTGATGGCGGGGGTGGGCGCGCCGGCGGTGACGACGGCGGCGTCGATCTTGCCGTCCTTCAGGCTCTCAGCGGAGTCCTGGAAGGACTGGTACACCGGGTTGATGTCATCGATAGTCATGTCATAGGCGGCCAGGATGTCCATGGTGTTGTAATAGGTGCCGGAACCCACGTCACCCACGCACACGTTCTTGCCGGCCAGGTCGGCCACGGACTTGATCGCCGGGTCGCAGGTGATGAGCTGGACCTGTTCGGCGTACAGGGCGCCCAGAACGACGAAGGAGTTGACAGCGCCGGTCTCCTCAAAGGTGTTGGTGCCGTTGTAGGCGTAGCCCAGAACGTCGGACTGGACGGTGGCCAGATCGTACAGGCCCTGGTCGATACCGGTGATGTTGGCCGCGGAGCCAGTGGTCTCGTTGACGGTGATATCGATATCGGTCTCCTGCTTGATGTAAGTGGCCAGCACGCCGGCGAAGGCATAGTAGGTGCCGCTGGAGCCGCCGGTGCCGATGGCCAGGCCGCCCGCCGCGAAGGCGTTGGCGCCCAGGCAGCTGAACATCATGACAAGCGCCATGACCAGCGCGAGAGTCTTGAGAGTCTTTTTCATGATAGGGTCCTCCTCATTGATGTATGTGTGTTTGCATTTTTCGCTTTCGCGATTTTCGTTACAAGCCGATTATACCGGCTTCGTCCCGTTTTTTCAAGGAAAAAATGAAATTTCGACTTTTAAAACTTTCAAAATCATCAATTCCCACGATATCCCCGCCCCGTCTTCGGCCTTTTTTGTCAAAGTCTACAACTGTTGATCGACAAAGCGCCGGCCGCAGCTGGGTTTGGCGTTGACTTTTCCCCTGTATACGATATAATATCGCTATAAACATATCAAAAAAACGCGGAGGAAAATGCCATGACATACAACGAGATCCTCGCCGCCGCCAGGGACCAGGTGGGCCCCATCTGCAAGGCCTGTCCCGTCTGCGACGGCCGCGCCTGCGGCAACCTCATCCCCGGCCCCGGCTGCAAGGCGCCCAACAACACCGCCGCCCGCAATTACGCCAAGTGGCAGGAGGTATTCGTGAACATGGATACCCTCTGCCCCAATGCCACGCCGGACATCTCCTTCCGCCTGTTCGGCCATGACTTCAAGGCCCCCATCTTCATCGCGCCCCTTGGCTCTTTGAAGCTGCACTACGGCGACAAGTACGACGACTTCGCCTACAACTCCATCCTGGTCCCGGCCTCGGCGGAATACGGCATCGCCGCCTTTACCGGCGACGGCGTGGACCCGGAGATCATGAAGAGCTCCGTCAAGGACATGGAGAAGGCGGGCGGCATGGGCGTGCCCACCATCAAGCCCTGGAACAAGGAGGCCGTGTTCGAGAAGCTGGACATCCTCAACAAGGCCGGCATCTTCGCCGCCGCCATGGACGTGGACGGCGCGGGCCTGCCCTTCCTGAAGGCCATGAACCCCAACGCGGGCAGCAAGTCCGTTCCCGAGCTCAAGGAGATCACCGCCTACGCCAAAATGCCCTTCATCGTCAAGGGCATCATGACCCCCCGGGGCGCCGAGAAGGCCATCGAGGGCGGCGCGGCGGCCATCGTGGTGTCCAACCACGGCGGCCGGGTCCAGGGCGGCGTGCCCTCCACGGCGGAGGTCCTGCCCTCCATCGCCAAAGCGGTGGACGGCGAGATCCCCATCTTTGTGGACGGCGGCATCCGCTCCGGCGTGGACGTGTTCCGGGCCCTGGCCCTGGGCGCGGACGCGGTTCTGGTGGGCCGGCCGGTGGTGCCCTTCGTGTACGCCGCCGGGGCCGAGGGTCTGAACGTCTACCTGGACAAGATGACCGCGGAGCTCAAGGACACCATGACCATGTGCGGAACGCCTACCCTCGCGGACATCACCAGCGACAACGTAATAACTTTCTAAGATATAGCATTAAGGAGGGTCTGCTGCAAAATTTGCAGCGGGCCCTCCTCCATATTAAAGGCCCCCTTGTGTAAAGGGGGCTGGCAGCGCCGCCAGGCGCTGTCTGAGGGATTGTTGTCTACAACCCCTCCACCGCACTTCGTGCGGTCCCCCTCCCCTTACACAGGGGAGGCTTTGGGGGTGGGTGCTTACACTCGGCACCTCCCCTTACACAGGGGAGGCATCAATAAAGCAGGGCGCGTTTTGCAACGCGCCCTTCCTTTTATCAGAACAGCTCCTTGAGCCGCAGGCTGGCGGCGTAGAGCTCGTTTTTGCTGTAGGTATTGGCCTCGTCGGCCAGGACGGCCTTGATGGCGTCCTTGGCCCGGCAGCCCTCCCGGACCATGGCGTCCACTAAGAGCGCCTCGGCGGAGACCACGTGCTCCTGTTTGGGGGCCAGAAACTCCTCAGCCAGCTCCACCACCAGGCAGAACTCCCCTTTTTCAAATTCCCCCTTGGCCAGAAGCTGGTCCCGGACCTCCTCTGGCGCGCCCCGGAAGGCCGTCTCGTGGAGCTTCGTCAGGTCGTTGCAAAGGCACACCTGGCAGGGCACCTGCTCCCGGAGGAAGTATTCTATGGCGTCCATCACCCGCTTGGGGGACTCGTAAAAGACGTAGGTGCGCACCGCGCCCCGGCGCATCTGGTCCAGCAGCCGGCCCCTGTCCGCGTTCTCCCGGGGGAAGAAGCCCCGGAACACGAAGGCGGAGAGGTCAAAGCCTGATACGCTCAAAGCCGTCACCGCAGCGCAGCAGCCCGGCACGCCCACCACCCGTATCCCCTCGGCCACAGCGCACTTGATGAGCTCGTTGCCCGGGTCGGAGATGCAGGGGGTGCCCGCGTCGGTGATCACCGCCACGCTCTGGCCCGCCTTCAAAAGGTCGATGAAGTACCGGGCCTTGCCGTGCTCGTTGAACTTGTGGTTGGAGGCCAGCTTGTTGCGGATGCCCAGCTTGTTCAAAAGCACCACGCTCCGGCGGGTGTCCTCCGCGGCGATCACGTCCACGCTCTCCAATATCTCGGTGCCCCGGGGGGACATGTCCCGGGCATTGCCGATGGGCGTGGCCACGATGAACAGCACGCCATAGCCGTTCTCGGTCTGCATTTTATCCATAAATTTCTCCTTTGGGCCCTTTGCTGTCCGTTTTATAGGCCAGCCGGCAGGCTATCCTTCTGTCATAAACAAAAAACAGAAGGGAGATAGCAAGATGTCGAAGCGCAAGCGCATTTTGGAGCACGTGGTATTCTGGGGGGTCGTAGGCCTCGCCGTCACGGCGGAGGGCTGGATGGACCTGATCTGCCGGGTCCTGCTCTAATCGTACAGGGCGGCCACGGTCCGCAGATGCTCCCCCATGGCCTGGGCGGCGGAGGCAGGGGCCAGGATCCTGGCCCTCGTGCCAAAGCCGGAGAGCCAGCCGAACAGCTGCACGTTCACGGCCACGTTCACCGTCACGGAGAAGTGGCCCTCGTCCAGGGGCACCAGGCTCACGTCCGCGCCGAACTGGTCGATGACGGGCCCGGCCAGGGCGTTTTCAAAGCTGAGCCGCACCGGCTGCACGTCCCCGGAGAACATGCCGAAGTGGGTGTTGGTGTAGGCGGCCATGTCCAGCTTTTCAAAGGTCTCCCGCCCCCGGCGGGGCTCCTCCGTCATGGAGATGGACCCCATCTTGTCCACCCGGTAATGCTTCATCTGCTCCCCGTCGTGGTCGTAGGCCAGCAAGTAGTAGTTCTCATCGTCCCACATGAGGGCCCAGGGGCTCACGGCGTAGCGGCGGCCGTCGTGGCGCCAGACACGGCGCTTCTCCCGGTCCCACTCGAAGTACCTGAAGGTGACGGCTTTATTGCCGTCGATGGCGGCCTGGAGCTCGTCCACATTATAATAGATGGACTCGTTCATGGTCTTGATGCGGCCCCGGACGTACACGTGGCGGTTCAGCTCCCTTGCCCCCTGCTCGCTGGCCAGGCTCTCCAGCTTGCGGATGAGCTCCAGGCTCTTCCGCTCGGTGATGAACTTGGAGGACTGGACCGCGTCCACCAGCAGCTTCAGCTCCGGCAGCTGAAAGTCCCGCTCGCCGATGTAGTACCCGGTGGCGGAGCCCACCCGCACTGACTGCACGTCCAGGCCGAACAGCCGCAGGGACTCCATATCGTCGTAGAGGCTCTTCCGCTCGGCGGCCACGTCCTGCCGGGCCAGATAGTCTATCATCTGGGCCACCGTCACGGGGTGGTCCTCGTCGGAGGAGCGCAGCAGATACTGGGCGAGATAGAGAAGCTTCAGCTTCTGGTTAGAGGATCTGGCCATGGCGCGCCTCCCCCAGGTCCACCTGTTCCGTCTGCCCCGCCATATCCCAGCCCAGGAAGGCGGAGCCCGTTTTCACGAACTGTTCCCGGCCGGCGCTGCAGAAAAATCTGCGGCCGCCGGTCTTATTTTTATCCCCCAGAGCGTCCCGGGCCTTAAGGGCCTCCAGGAGGGCGTCCGCGGAGGCGGCCCCGGAATCGATGAGGGCCACGTCCGGCCCCAGGACGGCGGCGATGGCCGAGCGGATGATGGGATAGTGGGTGCAGCCCAGTATCACCGTGTCCGCCCCGGCCTCTCTGAGAGGCGCCGCATACTCTTCCACAGCGGCCATGAGCTCCGGATCAGAGGGGTCCGTGCAGCCGCTCTCCACCAGGGGCACCAGCTTGGGGCAGGCTACCGCCGTGACGGCGGCGGCCGGCAGGAGAGTCTTCACCGCCCGCTCATAGGCTCCGCTCGCCACGGTGGCATGGGTGGCCAGCACGCCGATACGGCCGGATGCCGTGGCGGATACTGCGGCGGCCGCGGCGGGCTCGATGACGCCGATGACGGGGATGTCCGGGTCGTCGGCCAGCACCTGGTCCATGGCGTTGGCGTTGGAGGTGTTGCAGGCCACCAGCAGGGCCTTCACCCCCTGGGAGCGCAAAAAGGCGGTGTTGACCCGGGAGAAGCCCCGTATCTGGGCTGGAGTCTTGTCCCCGTAGGGGGCGTTGGCCGTGTCGCCCAGATACACGAAGCTCTCCCAGGGCGCAGCGGCGGCCAGAGCCTTCACGGCGGTGAGGCCGCCCAGGCCGGAGTCGAATATGCCGATAGGTCGGGTATCCATAGAGGGTCCTCCGATAAATCATGCTTGACGTTGCGCCCCGCCGCGCCTACAATAGGGAAAAAACGGGAGGCGGGATATGAAAAAGACTTTGGGCGTCATCGGCGGCATGGGCCCCGCGGCCACATGCGACCTGCTGGAGAAGATCATCGCCCTCACCAGGGCCGCCTCGGACCAGGAGCACATCCACGTGATCGCGGACCTGGACACCGCCATTCCGGACCGGACTGCCGCCATTTTACAGGGCGGCCCCGACCCGGTGCCGGAGCTGCAAAAAAGCGCCCGCCGCCTGGAAGCCGCCGGGGCGGAGATATTGCTCATGCCCTGCAACACCGCCCACTATTTCTATGACGCCGTGGCGGAGGCGGTGTCTGTCCCCCTGCTGCACATGCCCCGGGAGGCGGCAGCCGCGCTGAAGGCCGCCGGTGCGAAAAAGGCGGGCGTTCTCGCCACGGACGGCACCGTCCGGGCCGGGGTCTACGAAAAGGCCCTGCGGGAGGCGGGCGTGGAGCCGGTGTACCCCTCTCCCGCCATGCAGCGAGAAGTCATGCGCCTTATTTACGATGGCGTGAAGGGGCGGAAGGTGCCCCTGGAGAGCATCCCCGTCCGGGATATCCTCCGGGACCTGAAGGCTCAGGGCGCGGAAAAGGTGGTGCTGGCCTGTACGGAGCTGCCCATCGCCTTCGCCGAGCTGGGGCTCATGGCGGGCTGTCTGGACGCCACGCGGGCGCTGGCCCTGGCAGCCGTCCGCGCCGCCGGCGCGGAGGCAGCGGTCTCCGACCCCTGGTGAAGTATACCATATACCTACGAAATACGCAACATCCGCTGTCCCATTCATGGGACAACTCTCATCACATAAGGAGGACCATTCATGTATCTTCTGGGTTTCATCGGCGTGGGCAACATGGGCGGCGCCATGGCGCGCGCCTCCGTGACCGCCACCCCGCCGGAGCAGGTAGCCGTGGCCAACCGCACCGCCGCCAAGGCGGAGGCGCTGGCAAATGACCTGGGCTGCACCGCGGCCGCGGCGTCCTTCGTGGCCGCCCAGGCAAAATACATCTTTCTGGGCGTGAAGCCCAAGGACATGGCGGGCTTGCTCAGCTCCATCACGCCGGTGCTGGCCGCCCGGACCGACCGGTTCGTATTGGTGAGTCTGGCTGCCGGGATGGACTGTGCCCGGGTGCAGGAGCTGGCCGGCGGGACGTACCCCGTGATACGCCTGTGCCCCAACACCCCCGTGGCCGTGGGGAAGGGGCTCATCGCCTGGTGCGAGAAGGACACCCAGCCCGGGGAGGCGGACGTGCTCACCGCCGCCATGGCCGGTGCCGGCGTATGGGACCCCTGCCCGGAATATCTCATGGACGTGGCTGGCACCATCGGCGGGTGCACCCCCGCCTTCGCCTATATGTTCATCGAGGCTTTGTCCGACGGGGCGGTGGCCTGCGGCATGCCCCGGGGGCAAGCCATGCGCTACGCCGCCCGGGCGGTGGAAGGCGCGGCGGCCCTGGCCCAGGCGGACGGCCGCCATCCAGGCGCTTTGAAGGACGCGGTCTGCTCCCCCGGCGGCTCCACCATCCAGGGCGTGCTCACCCTGGAGCGCAGCGCCTTCCGGGCCGCCGCCTCCGACGCCGTCATCGACGCGGTGGAAAAGACCAAGACCATGGGAAAATGACCCCGCAAAATCGAATGCAAAAGGCCCCCTCTGCCGAGGGGGCCTTCGCTGTATGCATTTGTTATTTCGCCGCGGCGGGCTCCTTCTCCAGTTCGGAGGTGCAGTGGGGGCAGCGGGTGGCGCCGATGGGGATCTCCGACTGGCAGTAGGGGCAGACCTTGGTGGTGGGGGCGGCGGGGGCCTCCTCCTTCTGCTTATGGGTCAGGGAGCTGGCCTTGTTCAGGGCCTTGATCATCAGGAAGATAACGAATGCCATGATGAGGAAGTCGATGACCGCCGAGATGAACGCGCCGTAGTTGAAGGTGGTCACGCCCAGCTCCGTGGCGGTGGCCAGGCTGGTCACCTGGCTGCGCTCCACGCCTTCGGGCAGGCGAAGGATGAGGAAGGCGTCGTTGAAGTTGGAGTTGCCGGTGATGAGGCCGATGAGGGGCATGACAAGATCGTTGACCGCGCTGGTCACGATCTTCTGGAAGGCGGCGCCGATGATGACGCCGACGGCCAGGTCCACCACATTGCCGCGGGTGGCAAATTCCTTGAATTCCTGGAAGAACTTTTTCATTTTTTCCGACCTTTCTTTTGTTATGTCGCTGTCGCTTGCAGGCATTATAGCATGAGATAGCATTTTGCGCCATACTTTCCCAAAAAAGTTACGCCATTTTCTCTGCGTTGTGCTATAATCCGTTCGGCGTTGAACAGATACGCCAAGAGGAGTCAACATGATCGCATATCTCAAACGGGAAAAGGTCCTGACCATATCGCTGATCCTGGCGGTGATATCCGCCTTTTTCGTGCCCCCGGACAGGGGGTATCTGGACTACATAGACCTGCGGGTGCTGGGGCTTTTGTTCTGCCTCATGCTGCTGGTCCGGGGCTTTCAGCGGGCGGGGCTTTTCGACCTGCTCATCGAAAAGCTCTTCGGCTCGGTGACCAGCAGCCGCCGCCTGGTCCTGACGCTGACGCTTCTGTGCTTCTTCACCAGCATGGTCATCACCAACGACGTGGCCCTCATCACCTTCGTTCCCTTCGCTATCCTCACATTGGAGATGTGCGGCAAGCAGGAGCTCATCATCCCGGTGGTGGCGCTGCAGACCATCGCGGCGAATCTCGGCAGCATGGCCACCCCCATCGGCAACCCGCAAAACCTCTACCTCTTCTCCGCCTCCGGCATGAGCTCCGGGGCGTTCCTTCGCGTCATGCTCCCGCCCAGCGCCCTCTCCCTCGCCCTCGTGACGGCGGCCTCCCTGGCTCTGCCCGCGGGGCCGGTGGAACTGAAAAAGGGCCCTGCCAACCCGGCCATGCCGAAAAAGGACGTGCTCGTCTACAGCGCCCTGTTCCTTTTGAATCTGCTGGTGGTGTTCCGGGTGCTGAGCTGGGTGCCGGCCCTTATCATCACGGTCCTCGGCGTGGTGCTCATCGGGAAAAAGCAGCTTTTGGGCCGGGTGGACTACGCCCTGCTGCTCACCTTCGTGGGCTTTTTCATCTTCGTGGGCAACCTGGGCCGCATCGGCCCCGTCCGGGATCTGGTGACCCGTCTTATCCAGGGCAAGGAGGTTCTCATGAGCTGCCTGTTCAGCCAAGCCTTAAGCAATGTGCCGGCGGCCATATTGCTTTCCGGCTTCACAGACGACTGGGCGGGGCTTCTCCTGGGGGTGAACATCGGCGGCCTCGGCACCCTCATCGCCTCCATGGCCAGCCTCATCTCCTACAAGCTCTACGCCGCCCGGCCCGGCGCTCAGGCGGGAAAGTATTTCCTCCGGTTCACCCTCTGGAACATCGCCTTTTTGGCCATCCTTCTCCCCTTCGGGATGGTCATCCACTAAGAAAGGACGACGACCTATGGCTTCCCTTCTCATCGCCGTGATCTACCTGGCCTTCGTGGGTCTGGGCCTGCCCGACTCCCTGCTGGGCTCCGCCTGGCCCACCATGCAGGCCGCCTTCGGGGTGCCCTCCTCCTACGCCGGGTATGTGGGCATGACCATCGCCTTCATGACTATCCTCTCGGCGCTGGCCAGTCCTAAGCTCATCCGCAAGCTCTCCACCGGCTGGATCGTGGCGGCGTCCACGGCTCTGACCGTGGCGGGCCTTATCGGCTTTTCCCTCTCCTCCCGGTACTGGATGCTGTTCATCTTCGCCATCCCCTACGGTCTGGGGGCCGGGAGCGTGGACGCATCCCTCAACCATTATGTGGCAAACCACTACTCCTCGTCGGTGATGAACTTTCTCCACTGCTTTTACGGCCTGGGCGCGGTCATCAGCCCCAACATCATGGCCCTGGCTCTGCGGTACGCCCGCTGGAACGAGGGCTACCGCTGGACGGCCTATATCCAGACGGTCATCCTGGCCGTATGTGTCCTGTCCATGCCCCTATGGAAGCGGGGCGGGACCCAGGACGGGCCGGAGGGCGAGGACTCTGCCGGTATCGCCGAGGCCCTGCGGGTGCCCGGCGTGATACTGACGCTGCTGGGCTTTTTCGCCTACTGCGCCGGGGAAGCCACTTGTTTCCTGTGGACCAGCAGCTACTTTGCCGGCACACGGCCGGATATGAGCGCCGAACTGGTCGCCTCCTTCGGCTCCCTGATCTTCGGCGGGCTCATGCTGGGCCGGCTCATTTCCGGCTTCATCTCCGGCTGGCTGGGCGACAGGCGCCTCATCCGCATCGGCGTGGCGGTGGAGCTGGCCGGCATCGCCCTCATCGCCCTGCCCCTGAAGGGCTACGCCGTGGCCGCCGCGGGCTTTCTCATCGCCGGCACAGGCATGGGGCCCGTCTACCCCGCCATCCAACACATGGCCCCCGCCAACTTCGGCCGGCGGAACAGCGCGGCGGTGATCGGCCTGCAGATGGCCTCCGCCTATGTGGGCAGCACGTTCATGCCCCTAATCTTCGGCGGTATCCAGCAGCGGGTGGGGATAGGGATCATGCCCCTGTACCTGGCCGTCTTCGCCGTGCTGAATATCTCCATGCTGGAGCTGACTTACAAAAAACTGCCCCGGCAGAAGGCCTGAGTTCAAACGATAAAAAGAGAGACGCCTGGAAACAAGCGTCTCTCTTTTGTTTTGCGGCATTTACTGCTTGGCCTTGGCGGCCTTTCGCTCGGCGATCTTGTCCAGGGCCTTGTTCCGGTAGTAGATGAGGATACCGATCAGGACCATGACGGCGTTGATGAAGTAGAACACCAGCACGTACCACTTCACCGTCACCCACCAGTGCTGGGGGGCGTAATAGGCGATGAGGATGAACTTGCCGATGATGGCGAAGATGTAGCCGATGAAAATGAAGAAGTAGAACAGCACGCTGGTGCCCTTGGTGGTCCTTGCCTTCCAGGCCTTGGCGATGTTCAGGGGCCAGGATACCCCGAAGCAGATGATCATCAGCATCTCCATGATGCTCGCAATAGTTAACATAATATCCTCTCCTTTTGTTTATTCCCCGGTCTCCAGCATGGTGCCGGTCTCCCGGAAGCGTTTGTGGAACGAGAAGGCCTCGTCCAGGATGTGGGGCGTCTGGGCCCCGTGGGTCAACTCGCAGGCCCGCTCGAAGTAGCGCCTGAGCTGTGGCCGGAAGGCGGGGTGGGCGCAGTTTTCTATGATGAGCGCGGCCCGCTCCTTGGGGCTTTTGCCCCGCAGGTCGGCGTAGCCCTGCTCCGTCACCAGCACGTCCACGTCGTGTTCCGTGTGGTCCACGTGGGTCACCATGGGCACGATGGAGCTTATTTTCCCGCCCTTGGCGCTGGAGGCGGTCATGAAGATGGTGACCGAGGCGTTGCGGGCGTAGTCCCCGGAGCCGCCGATGCCGTTGTATATCGTGGTGCCATTCATCTGGGAGGAGTTGATGTTCCCGTAGATGTCCGCCTCCACGGCGGTGTTCATGGCGATGACCCCCAGGCGGCGTATCACCTCCGCGCCGTTGGAGATCTCCGAGTCCCGGAGCACGATGCGGCCCCGGTAGGACTCCAGGTTCTCTTTAAAGTGCATCATGCCCTCGTGGGACATGCTGAGGCTGGTGGCAGAGGCCATATCCGCGCAGCCCGCGTCCAGGAGCCGGATGACCCCGTCCTGTATCACCTCCGAGAAGAAGGTGAGGTGCTGAAAGCCCGCGCTCTCCAGACCCATGAGCACCGCGTTGGCCACGGAGCCAACGCCCGACTGGAGGGGCACGTCCCCGGCGGACAGGCGGCCCGCCGCCTTCTCCGCCTTCAGGAAGGCCACGATGTTGTCCGCGATGGACTGGCTCACGGCGTCCGCCGGGGCCAGGGGCCGGGGGTTCACGGAAAGGCTGCACGGGACGACCGCAGCGATCTTCTCCGGGCCGCAGGTGATGTAAGGCTTGCCGATGCGTTCATCCACCCGGGTCAGGGGGATGGGCTCCCGGCAGGGCGGGTCGGCGGGCATATAGATGTCGTGGAACCCCTCCAGCCCCTCGGGCTGGATGTCGTTGACCTCCACGATCACCTTCTTGGCCAGGGCCACGTATGTCTGGGTGCAGCCCACGGCGGTGGAGGGGATGATGTTGCCCTCCTCCGTGATGGCCACGGCCTCCACCACGGCCACGTCGATGGGCCCGTAAAAGCCGTAGCGGGCGTTCTGGGCCGTCATGCCCAGGTGCTGGTCCAGGTAGGCCACACCCTGCTCGCTTCCCCCGTTCACCGCCCTGCGCAGGGCCGTGCTGGTGATGTAGGGCACACGCCGGGCGATCATGTCCAGCTCCGCCCAGGTGTTGTCCAGCTCCGGGCCGGTGGACGCGCCGGACAGAAGGTCCACCCGCACCTTCCGCTTTCCCGAGCGGACCTGCTCCGCCAGGGCCAGGGGCACGGCCTTGGGGTTGCCGGAAGGGGTGAAGCCGCTGACGGCCACGGTCATGCCGTCCTCGATGAGCATGGCCGCCTGGTCTGCGGTCATGACCTTATCCAATACCGCTTTGCAGCGTATGCGTTCCGCCATAGGCGCGCCCTCAATCCAGGCTCTGGCGGAACGCCGCGGCCTGTTCGTCCGATACCAGCGCCTCGCCGGCCTCCAGCGCCTTCCAGTTCAGCTCCTCAGTGCCCGCCGGGATATGGCGGCGCACGCCCTCATAAAGGGCCTCCTCGCTGAACAGGCCCAGGGCCTTGCCGATGGCCCCCACCGCCACAATGTTGGCGGTCATGACCTTGCCCACCTTGTCCCGGGCGGTCTCCAGTATGGGCAGGCGCAGCACGCGGGCCGGGTCCAGGTCCGCCGGGACGGCGAGGCTGCTGTCTGCCATGACCAGGGCCCCGGGGGCCAGGTCCTTTCCAAACTTGTCCAGAGACTGCTGGGTCAGGGCCAGCAGGAAGTTGGGGCTGGTGACCTTGGAAAACCATATCTTATCCCGGCTCAGGATGGTCTCGGCCTTGCACATGCCGCCCCGGGCCTCCGGGCCATAGGCCTGGGACTGGACGGTCTGCAGCCCTTCCGCCACCGCGGCCTCCGCCACGATGACGCTGGCCAGGATGACGCCCTGGCCGCCGGAGCCGGAAAATCGCATCTCATACCGCATGGCTTACTCCCCCTTCTTCGCCTTGGCCTGGGCCCGCTCGATGAGCTTGGCGTACTCGGCGGTATACTCGGGGAAGTTGGTGTGGGTCAGGGTGCCGATGAGGAGCTTCCCCTGCTTCTCCTCCTCGCTCATGGCGTAGTACCGGGCCGCGGGGACCATGTTCTCCTTCTGCCACCGGAGCATATCCACGGCGCTGCCCTTGTGGTTCTTCCGGCCGTAATAGGTGGGGCAGACGGAGTAGACGTCGATGAGGGAGAAGCCCTTGTGCAGGATGCCCTGGCGGATGAGCTCGGTGGTCTCCCGCACGTGATAGGCGGAGCCCCGGGCGGTGAAGGTGGCCCCGGCGCCCGCCGCCAGCTGAGCGATGTCGAAGGGCCGGTCGATGTTGCCGTAGGGGGCGGTGGTGCCGAAGTCCCCCGTGGGGGTGGTGGGCGAGTACTGCCCGCCGGTCATGCCATAGATGTCGTTATTGAAGGTCACCACCGTGAGGCCGATGTTCCGCCGGGCGGCGTGGATGAGGTGGTTGCCGCCGATGGCAGAGCAGTCCCCGTCGCCGGTGAGGACGATGACCTCCAGCTCGGGATGGGCGATCTTGATGCCCGTGGCGAAGGCGATGGCCCGGCCGTGGGTGGTGTGGATGGAGTCGAAGTCCATATAGCCTGCCGCCCGGCTGGAACAGCCGATGCCGGACACCACGACCACCTTGCCCCGGTTCAGGTTCACCTCCGGGTCGTCGATGAGCTCCTGGAGCGCCACCGCCACGTCCCGCATGATGATGCCGTTGCCGCAGCCGGCGCACCAGATGTGGGGCATGTGGTCGATGCGCATGAATTTATGGATCAGTTCACTAGGCATGGTCTCAGCCCTCCATTTCCCGCAGCTTGGCGAGGATGTCCGCCGGGGTCAGCACGGTACCGTCGTAGCGGCCCAGAAATTCCACCGGCAGCTTTTCCGCCGCCACCCGCTGGACCTCCAGGAGCATCTGGCCGTAGTTGTGCTCCACCACCAGCACCTTCTTCAGACCGTGCAGGCGGGCCTTCAGCCGGGCCTCCGGGAAGGGCCAGACAGTGATGGGCCGGAACATACCCACCTTCATGCCGTCCGCCCGGGCCTCCTCGATGGCGCTCATGACGGCCCGGGTGGTGCCGCCGAAACACACCACGGCGGTGTCCGCGTCGTCCAGCTCGTACTCCTCCACCCGGATGATGTCGTCCAGGTTGTGGTCTATCTTCTCCATGAGGCGGGTGTACAGGGCCCCCGCCACGGCGTTGCTGCCCGTGGGGAAACCGGACACGTCATGGGCAAGGCCCGTGATGTTGTACCGCTCGCCCTGGCCGAAGGGCTTCATGGCGGGCACGTACTGGCCCTCGGGCACGTAGTAGCACTGCTTATTGGCGCCGTCATGATAGGAGATGTGGCGCTTGTTGATGATGAGCTCGTCGGCCCCGGGGAGCACCACGCCCTCCCGCATGTGGCCCACGATCTCGTCCATGAGGAAGATCACCGGCGTGCGGTATTTCTCCGACAGGTTGAAGGCCCGGATGATGAGGGTGTAGGTCTCCTGGACGGAGGCGGGGCTCAGGGCGATGACCGGATGGTCCCCGTGGGTGCCCCAGCGGGCCTGCATATAGTCCCCCTGGGCGGGGCTGGTGGGAAGGCCCGTGGAGGGGCCGGAGCGCTGCACGTCCACCACCACGCAGGGGATCTCCGCCAGGCACCCGTAGCCCAGGTTCTCCTG
>CANRNF010000050.1 GCA_947631865.1 uncultured Oscillospiraceae bacterium
CACGAGGCCATCGCCGACTATGAGGACGCGGTGTTCTTCGACATCCTGGCCGAGGAGCTGGCCCGCCGGGACATGGAAGGCGAGGGCCTGGACGCCGGCGACGAGACGGAGCTGGCCAGCCGCATGGAGGAGTACTACAGCGAGTTCGAGCAGCACGGGATAGACAACCTGACCGTGGAAGATATGTAAAACATATCATATTAGTAAAGCACCGGGGGCCATTTCGGTCCCCGGTGCTTTACCATCAACATAGAAGAAATCACAAGTGCAGGATCATCACCGCGAAGCGGAAGTAGATGAGCAGGGAGAGGGCGTCCACGATGGTGGTGATGAAGGGGGAGCTCATGACCGCCGGGTCGAAGCCCATTTTTTCCGCCAGCATGGGCAGGGTGCAGCCCACGAACTTGGCCACCAGGATGGTGCACACCATGGTGAGGCATATCACCGCCGCCACGGGCACGGTCACGTCCGGGTTATGGAACAGCATCCGGTCCACCAGCATCAGCTTGGCGAAGTTGGCCGCCGCCAGGGCCGCGCCGCAGAGGACCGCCACCCGCATCTCCTTCCAGATCACCCGGAAGAAGTCTTTAAACTCGATATCCCCCAGGGAAATACCGCGTATGACGGTGACGCTGGCCTGGGAGCCGGAGTTGCCGCCGGTGTCCATGAGCATGGGGATGTAGGCGGTGAGCACGGCGGCCACGGCCAGGGAGTTTTCAAAGCTGGTGATGATCTGCCCCGTAAAGGTGGCGGATATCATCAGCAGGAGCAGCCAGGGGAACCGGGCCTTGAAGGTCTCCCATATAGAGGTCTTCAGATAGGGCTTGTCGGTGGGGGTGACGCCGCCCATGATCTCAATGTCCTCGGTGGTCTCCGTCTCCAAAACGTCCAGGGCGTCGTCGACGGTGATGATGCCCACCAGGCGGTTTTCATTGTCCACCACCGGCAGCACGGTCAGGTCGTACTTGGAGAACATGGCCGTGGCATCCTCCTGGTCGGTGAGGGTGCCCACGGAGACGAAGTTCTCTGTCATGACCTCGGACACCAGTTCGTCCTCCTCGGCGAGGATGAGGGCGCGGATGGAGACGATGCCTAAGAGGTGGCGCCCGTCGTCGATGACGTAGCAGATGTTGATGGTCTCCTTGTCCGTGCCCGTGCGGCGGATGCGCTTGATGGAGTCCTCCACCGTCATGGTGGGCAGCAGGTCCACGAACTCCGTGGTCATCAGGGAGCCGGCGGAGTCGTCGGGGTATTTTAAGATGTTGTTGATGAGCTTGCGGGTCTCCGGGTCCGCCTGTTTGAGGATGCGTTTCACCACATTGGCGGGCATCTCCTCCACCAGGTCCACCGCGTCGTCCACGTACAGTTCGTCCACGACCTCCTTCAGCTCGCTGTCCGAGAAGCCGTGGATGAGGAGCTCCTGGCTGTCCGGGTCCATCTCCACGAAGGTCTCCGCAGCCATGTCCTTTGGCAGGAGCCTGAACAGCAAGGGAAGCAGCCGCTCCTCCGTTTCGTCGAAGAGGGCGGCTGCGTCGGCGGGATTCATGGTCACCAGGATATCCCGCAGGGTAGAATACTTTTTCTGTTCTGCCAGGGCGACGATAGTGTCGTCCAGGGTGACGTTGCGCTCAGCCATTCGTCCTTCCTCCTTTTATAGGTGTTCGGAAGGCACAAAAAGGCCGTCAAAGGTCAGCGGGCGATGGGCGCCCGCCGCGTTCGGCCTCGTTTTGTGCCGGTACTGTCGCCAGCGTCCATCGTCTCACAACCTTTCCTAAAAATTAAGTATATGTCAGGCCAGCAGAAGCCGGCCCAGGTCCTCCACCGTCGCGGCGATATAGTCCGCCCCGGCGGAGGTGAGCTCCTCCTGGCTGCCATAGCCGTACAGCACCCCCACGCAGGGGATGGAGCACGCATGGGCGCCCGCCACGTCGTAGCTCCTGTCGCCCACCATCACGGCCCTGGTCATATCCACATGGAACTGATCCCGGGCGGCCCGTATCACGTCCGCCTTGGTGCTGTCCGGCTGGGCTGGGTTGCTGCCGGAGATGGTGACGAAGTACTTGGCTAAGTCGAACTTCTCCAGGATGCGCACGGACATGAAGGTGGGCTTAGAGGTGGCCACATAGAGCCTCAGACCCGCGTCCCGGAGGCTTTGGAGCATCTCCGCCATGCCGGGATAGGGCTCGTTTTCAAAGAGGCCGATCTCGGTGTAGTGCTCCCGGTAATAGCGCAGGGTGGTGGCCGCGTCCTCGGGGCTCATGCCCCAGTAGGTCTCGAAGCTCTTGGGCATGGGAGGGCCGATGAACTTATAATAGTCCTCATTTTTGCCGGGGTCAAGCCCCCACTTTTTCCGGGCGTAGATGATGGCGTTGGTGATGCCCAGCGCCGGGTCCGTCAGCGTCCCGTCCAGATCGAAAAAGATGTGTTCAAAGCGCATATCACCGCTCCTCGCGGAAGTAGCTCAGGCCCAGGCTCTTGGGAGGCTGGGCCTCCCGGGACCGGCGCAGGCTCACGGCCACCAGCACCAGGATGGTGACCACATAGGGCAGCATCTTAAACAGCTCTATGCTGGCCCGGCTCAGGCCGGTGATGTAGTTGTAGGCCCAATAGAGCACGCCGAACAGATACGCCGACCAGATGGCCCGGGCGGGCTTCCAGGTGGCGAAGATGACCAGCGCCACGGCCAGCCAACCAAGCGCCTCGATGGTGCCGTCGGTGGACCAGGTGCCCTTGATGTAGTCCATGACGTAGTAGAGGCCGCCCAGGCCGGAGACGCCCGCGCCCAGGCAGGTGGCCAGGTACTTGTACCGGGTCACGTTGATGCCCGCCGCGTCGGCGGTGGCCGGGTCCTCGCCCACGGCCCGGAGGTTCAGACCCACCCGGGAGCGGTTGAAGAACCAGCTTGCGAACAGGGCGACGGCTACGGCAAGATAGGCCATGAAGCCGAAGGAAAACAGCAGCTGCCCCACGTGCCCCAGACCCGACAGGGCGGGGATGTAGGCCCGGTAGGCCCGGCTGGTGGTGGCCACGCTGATCTGGCCCACGCCGCCGGCCATGGCGTTCAGACTGCCGCCGAACAGGTTGGCCACGCCCGCACCGAAGATGGTGAGGGTGAGGCCCGTCACGTTCTGGTTGGCCCGGAGGCTGATGGTGAGGAAGGCGTAGATGAGCCCCGCCAGGGCAGAGGCGGCGAAGGCGGCGATGAAGCTGAGGAGGAGCCCTATCCAGCCCACCGGCTCGGCCGCATACATCTCATAGAAAAACGCGGTGGCCAGGCCCGCGATGCCGCCCAGATACATGATGCCGGGCACGCCCAAGTTGAGGTTGCCGGACTTTTCCGTGAATATCTCGCCCACGGCCCCGTAGAGGATGACCGTGCCGAATACGATGGCGCTGGTGAGAAGGGAGATGATCTGGGTCATTCTTCCTCGGCCTCCTTTCTGTGACCATGGGAGCGGAAGCGGACGGAGTATTGGATGAAGAACTCGCTGCCCAGCAGGAAGAACAGGATGATGCCCTCCACCGCGTTGGAGGCGTAGTCGTTGAGGCCGAACTGGGAGGCGATCTGCACGGCGCCCTTTTCCAAAAATACCAGCAGCAGAGCGATGAGGATCATGACGAAGGTGTTGAACTTGGCCATCCAGGCCACGATGATGGCGGTGAAGCCCCGGCCGCCGGCTGTGGAGGCGGAGATGGTGTGGCTGGACCCGGCCACGGCGATGAAGCCGGACAAGCCGCACACGGCCCCGGACAGGGCCATGGTGCGCACGATGACCCGCCGCACGGAGATGCCGGCGTAGCGGGCGGTGTTCTCGCTCTCGCCCACCACGGATATCTCATAGCCCTGTTTGGTGTACTTGAGGTAGAAATACATCAGCGCCGTGATGGCCAGCACCAGGATGACGTTGATGAGGTACTGCTTGCCCATGAGGGAGGGCAGCCACCCGGCCTGGGTCCGCTGGTTGATGATGCCCACGGAGTTGGAGCCCGGAGGGCTCTCCCACTTGGCCACCAGAAAGCATGTGAGCTGGATGGCGATGTAGTTCATCATGAGGGTGAACAGCGTCTCGTTGGTGTTCCACCGGGCTTTGAACACCGCGGGCACGATGCCCCAGAGAGCGCCGGCCACCACGCTCACCACGCAGCTCAGGGCGATGAGCGCCGGGGTGGGGAGGCTCCGGCCCAGGTAGATCATGACCGCCGCGGTGGCGCAGCCGCCCATGAGTACCTGGCCCTCCGCGCCCACGTTCCAGAAGCGCATCATGAACGCGGGGGCCAGGCCCACGCCGATGCACAGGAGGATGGCGGTGTCCCGCATGGTGATCCACATGCGCCGGGAGGTGCCGAAGGCGCCCTCCCACATGGCGGCGTAGACCTTCACCGGATTCAGATTCGTCAGCCCATAGATGAACAGCGCGCATACCAGCAGCGCCAGCACCGCGCTGGCCAGCCGGATGAGCCAGGCCTTCCACCAGGCGATGGAACTGCGCCGGGCGATATGGATGAGAGGTTCGTGATTGTTCATGCGCCCGCCTCCTCGCCGCTCATATCTTTCATATTGGTCATCAGGTAGCCCACCTGCTCCTTCGTAGCAGTGCGGCCGTCCAGGATGGCGTTGAGCCGGCCGCCGCACAGCACCGCGATGCGGTCGCAAAGCTGCAGCAGCACGTCCAGGTCCTCGCCTACGTATATCACGGCCACGCCGGCCTTCTTCTGCTCGTTCAGCAGTTTATAAATAGTGTAGGAGGTGTTGATGTCCAGGCCCCGGACCGCGTAGGCGCTCATGAGCACCGTGGGACCCATGGCGATCTCCCGGCCCACCAGTACCTTCTGCACGTTGCCGCCGGAGAGCTTCCGCACGGGGGTGTCGATGCTGGGGGTGACCACCTCCAGCTCCCGGACCACCTGCTCCGCCAGCTCGTGGGGGTGCCGCCGCTCCACCAGAGGTCCCTTGCCGGAGCGGTATTCCTTCAGCATCATGTTGCCCACCAGCGTCATGTTGGCCACCAGACCCATGCCCAGCCTGTCCTCAGGCACGAAGGCCAGCCGGATGCCCTTTTCCGCGATGGTGCGGGGGTTCTGGCCGATGAGCTCCTCGGCGGGGCCCTCCGGACCGGTGGGGCGGTACTTCACGCTGGAGCCGGACTGGGTGGGCTGCAGGCCCGCCACCGCCTCCAGAAGCTCCTTCTGGCCGCAGCCGGATATGCCCGCTACGCCCAATATCTCGCCGGCGTACACGTCAAGACTGATATCGTCCAGGCGGGTGACGCCCTCCTTGTCCTTCACAGTCAGGTTCCGTATCTCCAAACGGCGCTGGGGATCGACGGGTTCGTCCCGCTGGATATTCAATGTGACGGTCCTCCCCACCATCATGTCGGTGAGGGCCCGGGCGTCCGCCTTGGCGGTGTCCATATCGCCGATATACTCGCCCTTCCGGAGGACGGTGACCCGGTCGGATATCTCCAGCACCTCGTTGAGCTTGTGGGTGATGATGATGATGCTCTTGCCGTCGTTGCGCATGTTGCGCATGACCGCGAAGAGCTTTTCCGTCTCCTGGGGGGTGAGCACGGCGGTGGGCTCGTCCAGGATGAGTATCTCCGCGCCCCGGTACAGGGTTTTCACGATCTCCAGTGTCTGCTTTTCCGACACGGACATGTCGTATATCTTCTTGTCGGGGTCCACCACGAAGCCGTAGCGGTCGCAGATGTCCCGGACCTTCCGGCCGATGGCCTTCCGGTCCACCACGGCGCCGCCGGGCAGGCCCAGGGCGATATTCTCCGCCGCGGTGAGCACATCCACCAGCTTGAAGTGCTGGTGCACCATGCCGATGCCCAGGCGGTAGGCGTCGTGGGGGGAGGCGATGGTCACCTCCCGGCCGTTGACGTAGATCTGACCGTCGTCGGGAAAATAGATGCCGGAGAGCATGTTCATAAGGGTGGTCTTGCCGCTGCCGTTCTCGCCCAGCAGGGACAGTATCTCGCCCTTTCGCAGCTCAAGATAGACCTTATTGTTGGCAAGGATCGAGCCGAAGGACTTGGTGATATCCACCATGCGCACGGCGAATTGGTCCGTCATGGATTAACCTCCCAAAAATGAACACAGGGGCGCCATGGAGACGCCCCTATGTAAGTTGTATTCTGCCTCGCAGAGTTCGGCTCCGCAGAGCCGAATGCGATGGGATCATTTTTTCCGGGGGCGTGTACCTCGGAAAAAATTCTCCTCGGCCTGCAAACGTGCGAGCGCAGCGAGTGCGCTGCAGCAGGCCGCATCCTTCTCGTTTGAAAGGCTCTGCCTTTCAAACGACTCAGCTGAGTTCGGTAATTCCGTCGATGCGCAGGGAGAAGTAAGGAGCGGAGCGCAGCTCGGGGTCGGACTCGTAGAAGATGCCGTCCCGGATGGCCTCGCCCTCGTCGCCGTTGAAGTCGCCGTCCACGTCAAGGGCCAGGAAGCTGGTGGGATGCTCGCCGCCCACGGTGAAGGTGGAGCAGTCGAACACCTGCAGGCTGCCGTCGGCGATGGCGGCCTCGACCTCGGCCACCTTCTCAGCGGTGCCCTCGGCCACGATGCTCTCGTTCAGGGGGAAGATGAAGTTGGCGTCCTCGCTGTAACCGGCGGACCAGTCATGGGGCAGCTTCTCGCCGTCCAGCATGGACTGCAGGGCGAAGGTGTAGTACACGGACCAGTCGTTGCCGGCGGAGGTCAGGGCCACGTCGGGGGCGACCTCGATCATGCTGATGTTGTAGCCCACGCAGAACACGGTGTGGCCGGCCTCATGGTAGGCCTGGACAGCGGAGGGGGCGCCGGTGGAGTCGGCGTGCTGGCCGATCATGACGCAGCCGTCGGCCATCAGGGCGTTGGCGGCCTCAGCCTCGCCGGTGATGTCGAACCAGGAGTTGGTGTAACGCACGGACATGACCACGTTCTCCACGACGGAGCGGATGCCCAGGAAGAAGGCGGTGTAGCCGGAGACCACCTCGGCGTAGGGGTAAGCGCCCACGTAGCCGATCTTCACGTTGCCGTCGGCATCGAAGTTCTCCTCGGACAGCTCGTCACCCGCAATGAGCTCGGCCAGCTTCATGCCGGCCACCACGCCGGAGACATAGCGGGACTCAAAGGTGTGGTTGAAGGCGTTGGACAGGTTGTCCAGGCCGGACAGAGCGGCCAGGTCGCCGGTCATGGCCACGAACTGGATGTCGGGGTACTCGCTGGCCACCTGCTGGGTGTAGGACTGATGGCCATAGGAGTCGGTGAAGATGATCTGGCAGCCGCCCTCGGCCAGGTCGTAGCAGGCGTCAGCAGCGGTCTCGTCCTCGCCGATGTTGTACTTGTAGGTGACGTTCTCAGCGGGAACGCCCACAGCTTCCATGGCCTCCTCAAGGCCGGTGATGTGAGCGATGTCGTAGCCGGAGTTGTTGTCGCCGATGCAGACCATGCCGATCTTCAGGTCTTCAGGGGCGATGCCGCCGTCGGCGAACGCGACGGCGCTCAGGCTCAGCACCAGGCACAGAGCCAGCAGCAGGGAGAAGAACTTTTTCATGTTTTGCCTCCTAAAAAATTGTTTCTTTGTTATAGAGGATCTGCGGCGAAATAAAATAACGGGCAGCCCGAGGGGGCTTGTCCGTCATTCTTCAAAGGTGAGGCCGTCGTCGGTCATGGACGCGATGCGGGCCAGGGACTCGATGCGCAGACCTTCCTCGCGCAGGCGCTTGCCGCCCGGCTGGAAGCACTTCTCCACGGCGATGCCCGCGCCAACCAGGGTGGCGCCCGCCTGGCGCACCAGGTCGCACAGTCCTTCCAGGGCGGCGCCGTTGGCCAGGAAGTCGTCGATGAGCAGGACCCGGTCCGTGGGCAGCAGGTACTCCTTCGCCACGATCACATCGTAGATGTTGCCGTGGGTATAGCTGGCCACGCGGGTGGAGTAGACCTCGCCGTCGATGTTCTTGGTCTTCGTCTTTTTAGCGAATAAAACAGGGCATCCGAACTCCTGGGCCGCAATGCATGCGAGCCCTATGCCGGATGCCTCTATGGTCAGTATTTTCGTTACATTATCAGCCTTATAGGCCTCATGCCACTGCTTCGCCAGCTGCGCGAACAGCTCCACGTCCATCTGGTGGTTCAGGAAGCCGTCCACCTTCAGAATGCCGCCGGCGCGCACCTTCCCATCCCGCAGGATACGCTCCTCCAGCAGTCTCATGGGGAATACACCTCCGTCGGCCAGCGGCCTTTCGATAATTCATTCTACTATGGAGGCGGACCGCTTTTCAATTGACATTTGCGAAAATGTTTTCCAGTTCCTTTACAGTTTTTTCGACAACCTGGACAAAGGCATAAAATTGGAAGTATTTTGGAATTCTCCCATATCTCCCAGAGGAAATATCCGTCCGTCACCAGGGGACATTGCCCGTTTTGGTGACGAGAAAGGCCCTCTCGGCCAGCTCCGCCATGGGCGTATCAGAGCGGGAGTCGGACCAGAAGCCCTCCACCGGGGCGTCGCCATAGGCCTCCCGGAACCGGCGGACCTTCTCCGCACCGTGGCAGTTCTCCCCCTTGTAGAGCCCCGTGGCCTGCTCCACCGGGGAGGCCAGGAGGGCGAAGCCCACCGCCCGCGCCGCCGGGCGCAGCAGAAATTCCGGGGACGCGGAGATGATGAGGTCATCCGGCCGTTTTTGGGCCAGGTACCAGTGGCAGATGTTCTTCAAGTGCTCGTGCCAGAAGGTCTCCGGTGCGGCGGCGGGCACATGGCGGAGAAAGCGGTAGAAGATCTGCTTGCAGGCGGTCTTGGGCTTGAGCTTCAGACCCATGCAGAAAAAGGCCCAGGCTGTGCAGGGCAGGGTGAGCCAAGTCTTCGGGTACCGCCGCAGACACCAGAGATAGAACTGGGCTGTGCTGTCCCGGGGATATATGGTCTTGTCGAAGTCATATACGTTCATGAAGGATGGTCCTTTAAAACAGCGCCGCTGGCGAAAGGCCGCGGCGCAGACCGGTTTTATTGCTTTTGGAGCAGCGTCTCGCAGGAGAGCCGCAGGGCAGGAATATCCCGGTTGAGCGTCTCCCACACGGAGGGGATATCGATAGCGCCGTAGGCGTGCACATAGAAGTTTCTCGTGTCTTTTATCACCCGCCAAGGCACAGCGGGCGCTTCCGCCTTGATCTCGTCCGAGAGCTGGGATACAAGCTCACCGATCTGCACGATACACATGCAGCAGGCGTCCTGGAACAAATGATCGTTCCGGAAGACCTGGGGATCTCTGCCGCAGCGGGACAAGTCCTCGTCTATGCGGCGGCAGTAGCTGACGATCTTTTCCAAAAGTATTCTGTCACGTGTCAGGATAGAGCAGCACCTCCTCCTTCGCGATGGCGCCCAGAAAGGCCGGGTCGGAGGCGTCGCTGGTGACCAGGTCCACGGGCAGGTGGAGGGCGTCCTCCAGGGCAAGGCGAAAGGCGCAAAGCTGGTAAAGCGTCTCCAGCGCGCCCTTTTCGATCTTCAGGTCCACATCGCTGGCGGCGGTAGACTCGCCTCTGGCGTAGGAACCGAACAGGGAAACGCTCTTTATCCCGTGCTGCCGGGCAATGGGGTCTATGATCTGCCGGAGCTCGTCAACGGAATAGGGCATGCCGCTCACCACCTTTTTGATAAAGTATATCATGCCGGGAGCAAAAAGAAAAGAGGGGCTTTGCACCGCCGCGGGGGTTGTCAACAAAGACCGCCCCGGAGGACCGGGACGGTCTGTTTACATAATATAAATGTATCAGGCTTTGGGCTTGAAGGCGTCCTTCAGGGCCACGGCCCGGTTGAACACCAGGTGCTCCGGCGTGGAGTCTTTGCTGTCCACGGCGAAGTAGCCGGTGCGCAGGAACTGGAAGCTCTCGGGGGCCCTGGCGCCGGCGAGAGCACGCTCCACCTTGCAGCCGGTGAGCACCTCCAGAGAGTTGGGGTTCAGGCAGGTGAGGAAGTCCTCGGCGGCGTCGGGCTCCGGGTCGGAGAAGAGGTTGTCGTACAGCCGGATCTCCGCATCGGCGCAGTCAGCGGCGTTGACCCAGTGGAGGGTGCCGCCCTTCACCTTTCGGCCGTCGGCGGGATCGCCGCCCCGGGAGTCGGGGTCGTACTCCGCCAGCACGGCGGTGACATTGCCGTTTTCATCCGTTTCACAGCCGGTGCACTTGATGAGGTAGGCGCCCTTCAGGCGGCACTCGGGGCCGTTTGGCGTGAGCCGCTTATACTTGGGCACGGGCTCGGCCATGAAGTCCTCCGCCTCGATCCACAGCTCCCGGCTGAAGGTGACGGGCCGGGTGCCGGCGGACTCGTCCAGGTTGTTGTTCTCGATCTGGAAGGTCTCGGTCTTATCGGCGGGGTAGTTGGTGATGACGAGCTTCACCGGGCGCAGCACCGCCATCCGCCGGGGAGCGGACAGGTTCAGCTCCTCCCGCAGGCAGTGCTCCAAAAAGCCGTATTCCACGGTGCTGGTGACCTTAGAAACGCCGATGCGGTTGATGAAGGTGCGGATGGAGGTGGGGGTGTAGCCCCGGCGGCGCAGGCCGCACAGGGTGGGCATGCGGGGATCGTCCCAGCCGGAGACGTACTTCTCCTCCACCAGCCGGCGGAGCTTGCGCTTGCTCATGACGGTGTGGTCGATGCCCAGGCGGGAGAATTCGATCTGCCGGGGCTTAGAGGGCACGTCGGTGTTGTTGATGACCCAGTCGTACAATGGCCGGTGGTCCTCATATTCCAGGGAGCACAGGCTGTGGGTGATGCCCTCCAGGGCGTCCTGGATGGGGTGGGCGAAGTCGTACATGGGGAAGACGCACCACTTGGTGCCCTGGCGGTGGTGCTCGATATACCGGATGCGGTACAGCACCGGGTCGCGCATATTGAAGTTGCCGGAAGCCAGGTCGATCTTGGCCCGCAGGGTATACCTGCCCTCGGGGAATTCCCCGTCCCGCATGCGGTGGAACAGGTCCAGGCTCTCCTCGATGGGCCGGTCCCGCCAGGGGCTCCGGGCGGGAGTGCCCACGTCGCCGCGATATTCCCGGAACTGCTCCGGGGTCAGCTCGCACACATAGGCCAGGCCCTTCTTGATGAGGCCCTCCGCCAGCTCGTATGTCTTTTCAAAATAGTCGCTGCCATAGAAGAACCGGTCGCCCCAGTCGAAGCCCAGCCAGTGGATGTCCTCCTTGATGGCGTCCACGTACTCGGTGTCCTCCTTGGCGGGGTTGGTGTCGTCCATGCGCAGGTTGGTGATGCCGCCGAAGCGCTCCGCCGTGCCGAAGTCGATGCACAGGGCCTTGCAGTGGCCGATGTGCAGATAGCCGTTGGGCTCGGGCGGGAAACGGGTGTGCACCTGCTGGCCCTCGAAACGCCCTCCCGGGCCGATGTCCTCTGTCACGAAGTCAAGAATGAAGTTTTTTGCGTTCTCGTCCATGGTCACGCCTCGCTTCCTTAGTAAAATATAGGATGATTATACACATTTTTGCGTTTTTTTACAACGGGACATACCCCGGCAATTGTCACAAAATCCCAAGCCCCTCAAGCAGGAGTTTTAGACCGATAAGCACCAGCACCGCGCCGCCGCAGAGCTCCGCCTTTTCTTTGTAGCGGGCGCCGAAGACGCTGCCCACTTTCACCCCGGCGGCGGAGAAAACAAAGGTGGTGCCCCCGATGAACAGCACCGCCGGCAGGATGCTGACCTCCAAAAAGGCGAAGGTCACCCCCACTGCCAACGCGTCGATGCTGGTGGCTACAGCAAGAAGGAACATGGTCTTCACGTCCATGGACCCGTCCATGTCCTCCTGGTCCGGGTCCAGGGCCTCCCATATCATCTTCCCGCCGATGAAGGCCAGCAGCACGAAGGCGATCCAGTGGTCGTAGGCGGTGATGATCTCCGCGAAGAACCGGCCAAGGAAGAAGCCGATCAGGGGCATCAGCGCCTGGAACCCGCCGAACCAGGCCCCGGCCAGGCACATGTGCCGCCAGCCGATCTGGCGTAGGCTCAGCCCTTTGCATATGCTCACCGCGAAGGCGTCCATGGAAAGGCCCACCGCCAGTATGAACAGCTCCCAAAGTCCCATGGACACACCTCCTGGTTTTTATGATAGTACATGCTATGCGGGAAGATGCGGTCAAAGAAGTTGCCTGTAGTAGAGTCCGCCGGTGCGGGGCAGAGGGGAGGGCCGGCCTTCCCGAAACTCCCTGATGACGGCGGCGCACTGCTCCCGGGTCTCCCGGGTGAACCACAAAAGCCGCCAGTCGCCGGGCTGGATCCGGTCGGCGATATGCAGGGGCACGCTGTTGAGTAAGCTCGCGTACCTCTGCCCGCCGCACTCCACCGGGAAGGCGATGCCCTTCCGGTCCGTGAGCCGGCCCTGTCCGCCGCAGACGGCGCAGCCTATATTCGCCCGGACCGGGCAATTGCGGAAGCGCATGAGGGGCAGGTGGCCGTAGGCTGCAATACCCCACGATATCGGGCCATCCAGCGCCTTGATCGACGCCATGGGCAGCTCGAAGGAGAGGGTGAGGCTGGCCAGTCTTTGGTTGACATAAAAGTTAATACTCTGGGCATTGGTGATGTTGAGGCCGAAGCCGCCCCGGACCGCGAGACCAAGGCGTTTGCCCAGCTGGATGCCGTAGATGTTGTCCGTCCATATCTCCCGGAGCCCGGCGGCCTGGAAAACGGCAAGCCTGTCCGCCAGGGCGGGTTCATCCTCGGGAAACAGCAGGGCGGGCAGCTCCGCTGTGAGCTTGTCCCCATACTGTGACAGCAGGGCGGGAGAAACAGCGTCCACCGGGAGAATAAGGCGCTCCAGGGCGTCCGCGTTCGTGATCTGCTCCGGGGTGAAGAACCGGCCCCACAGAGGGGAGGGGGACGGGTGAGAGCGCCTCTCAGGGACGATGGGCGCATAGGGCTTCGGCTGTATCTCCGGAGCCGCGCCCCGGACGGTCTCCAGCTCCGCCAGCGCCACCCGGCGCAGGCCGTTCAGCGCCGCCGCTGACATGGTCAGGCCGGGAGCGATGTCGGCGGTAAAAGAGTTTACATAATATTGCGTCCCGCCGGTCTTCTCCAGGTTCTGCCGGGCCCGGTCCCCATCCAGGGGGCGGTTCACGGCGGTCTCGGGGGCAGGGCCTTCCGCTGTGACAGTGTTCTTGCCGTCGGAGACGGTGAGGCGGGAGCCCACCGACATCATGGCGAAGGCCATGTCCACGGGGATCAGGGGCGTCTCCTTCCGGTAGAGCTGACTGAGCCCCGGCAGGGCGTCCGCCGCGGCGGTCACGTCCTCTTTGGTGCGGAAGCCGAACATGGACTTGTCCCGCTTCCCCGTGAGGTAGCCGTCGGTAAAGCCGCTGCGGGAAAAGGCGGCGGCCAGGGTGTCCCTGTCGTAGGGCTTGCCCTCCCGGGCGTTCCGGCAGGCGGTGACCGTGGCGGCCACGTATTCGGGCCGCTTCATCCGTCCCTCTATTTTTAAGGTCGCCACCCCCGCGTCCGCCAGGGCGCGGATGTGGCCGATAAGGCTCATGTCTTTAAGACTCAGCACGTGATCGCCCCCGCCGCAGCGCCAGTCCAGCCGGCAGGGCTGGGCGCACAGGCCCCGGTTGCCGCTGCGGCCGCCCAGCATGGCGGACAGGGTGCAGGCCCCGGACAGGCTCATGCAGTGAGCCCCGTGGACGAAGGCCTCCGCCGGGATGGACACGGCGGCGCATATGCGCTCCATCTCGGCAAGGGTCAGCTCCCGGGCCAGGACGAAGCTGTCGAAGCCAATATCCTGCAAAAACCTTGCCCCGTCCGCGTTGTGGACGGCGGTCTGAGTGGAGGCCACCCGGTGCAGGGAGGGGTATTTGTTGGAGAACAGCCGCAGGGCGGCCATGTCCTGCAATATGACCCCGTCCGCGCCGGCGTGGGCGATGATGTCCGCCGTCTCCTCCAGGGCGGGAAGCTCGGCCTCCGTCACCAGGGTGTTCACGGTCACGTAGACCTTCACCCCGCGGGCGCGGCAATAGCGGACGGCCTCGGCAAGGGCCTCCGGGCCGAAGTTGGCGGCGTTGCGCCGGGCGTTGAAGCCGTCCGTGCCCAGGTACACGCTGTCCGCTCCGCAGCGGACAGCGGCCAGAAGCTGCTCGCTCCCGCCCACGGGGGCCAGGATCTCCGGACACGCCACGCGCCTCACCACCCTTCGTTATTTTGTTGATTTTACTTCCATTTTGGAGCCCTGTCAATTATAATAGAAGGCCGAAAGGGGGCGAGGCTGTGCACATCCCGTCCGCGCCCACGGCGGCGCAGGAGGTCCTGACATTTTCGGAGGCCATGGCCAGGTCCGGCCAGGGGGACGGCTATGACCGGGAGAAGTGGCTGTACGTGCCGGACTTTTATGCCGATTACCGGTACATACTGGGCACCCGGGGCATGAAGCCCCTCATCTGCATCGGGATCAACCCCTCCACCGCGGAGCCGGGGAACCTGGACCCCACGCTGAAGAGCGTGGAGCGCATCGCGGCGGCCAACGGCTTTGACAGCTTTATCATGTTCAACGTCTACGCCCAGCGTGCCACCCGGCCCCAGGACATGGAGCGGGAGATGAACCCCGCCCTGCACCGGGAGAACATGGCGGCCTTTGAATACGTGCTGGCCCACGGGGGCGAGAGCCCCGCGGTATGGGCGGCCTGGGGGAACATCATCGAGACGAGAGGCTACCTCAAAGACTGCCTCATTGATATGCTGGACCTGGGGCGGAAGTACGGCGCGGTGTGGTACACCGCCGGGCCCCGGTCCAAGCGGGGGCACCCCCACCATCCCCTGTATCTGAAAAAGGACAGCGCCCTGGACCTGTTTGATCCGGCGGCCTACTGCGAGAACTGTCTGTGAAGGAGAAGGAAAATGGCTGATAATAAAGTGACTTGTCTTTTCGACTATATCGCCTGGCGGGGCGACCTGACCGTGCAGCAGAGTCCCTTCAACGAGATCGACGGCATGATCCTGGCCCGGTTCGCCTACGTGCCCTTCGAGCACTTCTCCCAGCCCCTGCCCGGCCGGTTCATCGCCATCAAGGAGATCGCGGGCCCGGCCCTGGCGGACAAAAAGCTGACAGCGGAAGAGCGGTGGAAGCTCCGGGACAATGAGCTTCTTCCGGCTCTCGCGGCCAGCGGCCGGTTCGGGGACCTGGAGATAGGCTTCCACGGCAGCGTCCTGGACGAGGTGATGCAGACCCAGTTTTCCGCCATCACCGTCCGGCTGGACGAGGACCTGCACGCCATCGTCTTCCGGGGCACGGACAACACGGTCATCGGCTGGAAGGAGGACCTCAATATGTCCTTCCTCTGCCCGGTGCCGGGGCAGAAGCTGGCGGCGGAGTACGTGGACCGCATCGCCGGAAAGGTGGGCGGCCGGCTCATCCTGTGCGGCCACTCCAAGGGCGGGAACCTGGCGGTCTACGCCGGTGCCTTCTGCGCCGGGGAGACACAGGCGCGCATCGACGCGGTCTACAACTACGACGGCCCGGGCTTTTTCGACGACATCTTCGACACGGAGGGATACCAGCGCATCTGCGGGCGGATCCATACCTTCGTGCCTCAGTCCTCCGTGGTGGGCATGCTTTTGGGCCATCCGGAGGGCCACACGGTGGTCCACTCCACCGAGTCGGGCCTGAGCCAGCACGACGTGTACTCCTGGGAGGTGCTGGGCGCCGGGTTCGTGGCCCTGGAGACCGTCACCGGCGGCAGCCGCTTCCTGGACGCCACCATCAAGGAGTGGACGAAGGACATGACCCCGGAGCAGTTTGAGAACTTCGCCGACACCATCTATTCCGTGCTCACAGACACCAATATGGCCACCATGCACGAGATGAAGGAGAACTGGCTGAACACGGCGGTGAGTTTCGTCCGGTCCGTCACGGGCATGGACGAGAAGACCCGCACGGCGGCCTACGAGGCGCTGAAGCTGCTGGCCAAGAGCGCCGGCAGGGAGGCCGTGGAGGCCGGCAAAGAGGCCATCGGCGTAGGGACATAAATGTGTATGTGTAAGCAAAGGGACGGGCAAAAGCCCGTCCCTTTGCTGTTTATGTGTGAATGGCGTATCAAAGAAGCCGGATCAATACCATATAGATAACTGTTCCGGAGAGGATGCTGATAAGCGAATTGCGCCGCCATATCTGCAGGCCCGCCACCGCCGACCCGGCGAGGAGCTCCGGCAGGCCGTAGGGGGATTGGGTCAGAGCCGTGTCCTTCAGGCAGTAGATCACCAGCATACCGATGATGGCCTGGGGCAGCACGTTCCCCAGGTAGGACACATAGGCGGGTATCTTCCGCCCCTCCCGGAAGATGAGGAAGGGCAGGAAGCGAAGCAGGATAGTCACCCCGGCCATCACGGCCACCAACAGGGCAGCATGGAGACTTCCGCTCATCGGTCCGCCCCCTTTCCGGCGAGGCGGGGCCGCAGCGCCGTGAGCGACGCCGTGATCACCAGCATGGCGGGGATGAGGAAGCGGTCCGGCCCGAACAGCAAGAGGCATGCAAGGCTTCCCACGAGCCCCACCACCGCGGGGGTGTGCTCATGGGAGGTGAGCCACTGCTGGGTGAACGAGGCGATGAACAGCGCCGTCATGGAGAACTCGATCCCCGCCGTGCTGAAGGGCAGGGCCGCGCCCAGGATGCTGCCCAGTACGCAGCCTGCGACCCAGTAGCACTGGTCGAAGAGGGACACCAGGAACCGGTACTTATCCGGGTCCGCGCCCTCCGGGGTCTTCCCATCGCAGAGAAGAGAGTAGGTCTCGTCCGTCAGGGCGAAGATGAGATAGGGTTTATATTTGCCTGACCGCTGGTAGCGCTCGATCATGGAGATGCTGTAGAAGAGATGCCGGGCGTTGACCATGAAGGTGGTCAATATGGCGGTGATCACCGACGCGCCCCCGGCCAGCAGGCTCACGCCCACGTACTGCATGGACCCGGCGTAGATGAGAAGGGCCATGGCGAAGGACCAGGCCACCCCGTAGCCCGCGTCGTGCAGGAGGATGCCGAAGCCGATGCCCAGCACCACGTACCCCGCCATGACGGGGATGGAGGTGACGAAGGCCTGCTTTACAACGCCCCGCCCGCCGGCGTCCCGCGCCGGCGCTTTTTGTTCTTTGTCCATGCTTTTTCACCCACTTGTCCGCCATGAATGATGGCTGGCGGCTATTATACGCGCCTTTTTGCTTGAGTGCAACCTTTCAGCGGCCGGCGTATTATGTGAAAATTCGGGCAATTTTGGAAAATTCCTATTGCAACAATACCAAAGTCCGTGTATTATAGGCAGGTAGGCTACTATATTTTGTATATATAGACGCCGACGCAGACCGGCAGGTCAGGAGGTGCTGAATATGTCATTGGAGGCGCTGGATACCATCGCTCTGGCCGAGGAGAAGGCCCGTCAGATCCGGGCGGCCGCCCAGGCGGAGGCCCGCAAGTCCGTGGAGGAGGCCGAGGCCGCGGTGAAGATGGCCGTGGCGGCCGCCGACGCCAAGGCGGAGGGGGAGATCAAGGACCTGATCCGCAAGGCCGATGAAAAGGCGAAGGAGGACGCGGGCGTCCTGGCGTCCAACACCCGCAACCGGGAGGCGGCCATGAAGGCCCGCGCTGACCGGAAGATGGACGAGGTCGTGGGCAAGATCGTGGAAAGGATCGTGAACGGCTGATGGCCATTGTGAAGATGAAAAAGCTGCGCGTCATCGCCCTGCGTGAGCAGAGAGACGAGCTGATGCGCCAGCTTCTGCGTCTGGGCTGCGTGGAGGTCCACGAGCCGGAGGGGATGCTCTCCGACCCTGAGGCCGCTGAGGTGCTGCGCCCGGAGCGGGCGGGACTGGCCGAGGCCCGGACCCGGGAGGCGGAGATGGACTCCGCTTTGAAGGTCATGGCCCGCTACGCCCCGGAAAAGAAGAAAATGCTGTCCCCCCGGCCCACGGTCTCCCAGGAGGAGTTTCTGGACGGGGAGGCCCTGAAGGCGGACGAGGCCCTGGCCCAGCAGATCAACGACTGGGACGGGCAGATCCGCCGCATCGGCCTGGAACAGGTCCGTATCCGGGATGAGATCGAGTCCCTGCGGCCCTGGGAGGCGCTGGACATGCCCCTGGAGACGGAGGGCACAAAGACCTGCGCCATGGCCCTGGCGAATGTGCCGGCCCAGGTGGATATGGAGTCGGTGGCAGACGCCGCCGAGAGCGCCACGGAGCTGGTGCAGCTCATCCTGGTGAGCCAGGACGAGCAGCAAAAGTGCTTCCTCATCATCACCCCCAAGGAGGAACTGGCCGGGGTGCTGGACGCCATGCGGGGCGTGGGCTGCACGCCTGTGACCTTCCCCGGCGTCACCGGCACCGCCACGGACAACATCGACCAGCGCAAAAAGCGCCTGGCGGAGCTGGATGTGGAGCGCAAGGACCTGGAGGCGAAGATCGGCCAGGAGAAGGCCAAGACCGCCTCTCTGCGCCTCAGCGCCGACCGGCTGGCCACCGAGGCCGCTGAGGCCGAGGCCGCCGAGCGGCTCCGGGGCACGGACAGCGTGGTGGCCCTGGAGGGCTGGTTCCCCGCGGAGGACGAGGCCGCGGTGACCAAGTGCCTGAACGGCTTCGACTGCGCTTTTGAGTTCGCCGACCCCACCGAGGACGAGTACCCGGACGTGCCGGTGAAGCTGAAAAACAACCCCATCACCCGGCCCCTGAACATGGTGACGGATATGTACGCCCTGCCGGCCTACACCGGCATGGACCCCAACCCCCTGATGGCGCCGTTCTTCATCCTGTTTTACGGCATGATGATGGCGGATATGGGCTACGGCCTCATCATGATGCTGGTGAGCCTGATCGTAGTGAAGAAGGCCAAGCCCCGGGGCCCCACGGTGCGGAACATGTTCCCCCTGCTGGGCCTGTGCGGCGTGAGTACCTTTTTCTTCGGGGCCATCACCGGCGGTTTCTTCGGGGACTTCCTGCCCCAGCTGATGAAGCTCATCAACCCCGAGAGCACTTTCGCTCTTCCGGCGCTGTTCAGCCCCCTGGACGACGCCTTGGCGGTGCTGGTGGGCTCTCTGGCGCTGGGCATCGTGCAGATATTGACCGGCATGGCGGTGAGCGCCTGGAAGAAGTGCAAGGACGGGGACAAGCTGTCCGCCCTCTTCGAGGAGGGCACCTGGACCGTCATCCTGATCGGCCTGGGCCTGTTCGCGGCGCTGAAGACCCCCATCGGCCTGGCCGTGGGCGGCGTGATGCTTGTCATTGGCAGCGCTTACAAGGCCGCTAAGAACGGCGGCGGCCCGGTGAAGATCGCCGTGAGCACGCTCACCGGCGTGGGCGGTTCGCTCTACAACAACATCACGGGCTATTTCAGCGACATCCTCTCTTACTCCCGGCTCATGGCCCTGATGCTGGCGGGCGCGGTCATCGCCCAGGTGTTCAACACCCTGGGCGGCATCACCGGCAACGTGTTCGCCTTCGTGCTCATCTCCATGGTGGGCAACGCGCTGAACTTCGCGCTGAACCTGCTGGGCTGCTTCGTCCACGACATGCGCCTGCAGTGCCTGGAGTTCTTCGGACGGTTCTATGAGGACGGCGGCAAGCCCTTCCGTCCTTTAGATATGGAAACAAAATTCGTAGACATAGTGAAAGAATAACAAGGAGGACAATCACATGAGTTTCTTCGAATCCTTTGGCGGCCTGGCGCTGGCGCTGCTGGGCTCCGGTCTGGCCGTTGGCCTGAGCTGCGTGGGTTCCGCGAAGGGCACCGGCATCGCCGGCGAGGCGGGCACCGGCCTTCTGGCCGAGGACCCCTCCAAGTCCGGTAAGGTCATGGTGCTGCAGCTGCTGCCCGGTACCCAGGGCCTGTACGGCCTGGTGGTCTGGTTCTTCTGCCTCATCCGCATCGGCATGATGAGCGGCAATGTGGACCTGACCGTGCAGGAGGGCCTGCAGTATTTCGTGGCCTGCATGCCCATGGCGCTGGGCGGCCTTCTGTCCGCCATCGCCCAGGGCCGCGTGGCCGCCGGCTCCATCAACATCCTGGCCAAGAAGCCCGACGACTGGTCCAAGGGCCTGATCCTCTGCGGCATCGTGGAGTTCTACGCCATTCTTTCCCTGCTGGCCTCCATGCTGATGCTGCTGTGGCTGTAAGGGGCGCGAAAGGATAAACGAGATGAACGGCATCGACAAGATCACGGCCCGCATCGAGACGGAGGCCGTGGCGGACGCCGCCCGTATCGCCCAGGAGACGAAGGCCCAGTGCGACGCCATCAAGGCCGAGGGCGAGAAGAAGGCCCAGGAGGGCTATTGGGAGAAGGTCCGCGCGGGCGTGGCCTCGGCGGAGGACCGGGTCCAGCGCCTTGCCAAGACCGCCGACATGGAGGCCCGCAAGAGCGTCCTCAGCTTCAAGCAGTCCTTGGTGGCAGAAGCCTTCGACAAGGCGGAGGCGAAGCTGAACGCCATGGCGGGGGAGGAGTACGTCTCCTTCCTGGCTGGCCTGGCCGCCCGCGCCTCTGTGGACGGCACGGAGCAGCTGGAGCTGTCCGCGGCGGATAAGAAGGCCATCGGCAAGAAGGTCGTGGACAAGGCCAACGCCGCCCTGAAGGCCGCCGGCAAGCCGGCGAAGCTGACCCTGGCCGAGACCGAGGGCAGCTTTTCCAAGGGCCTGGTGGTCCGGCAGGGGAGCGTGTCCGTCAACTGCACCCTGGACGCCCTGATGGCCCAGGCGCGGGAGGATATGGCCTCTGATGTGGCGGCGGCGCTGTTCGCGTGAGGCGCGTATCAATTGGCAACGATAAGGAGGTACGATAGCTTTGTCTAAAGTGAAGAGTACCGATTACCTGTTCCTGTCCACCTACATCCGGGCGCGGGAAAACGCCCTGCTGGGGGAAAAGCGGCTGGAGCAGATGGTGGAGGCGGCGGACTTCGACGAGGCGGCCAAGGTGCTGACCGAGTGCGGCTTCCCCGACCTGACCGGCGCGTCTGACGCCCGGCTGGAGGAGGCCTTTGCCGAGCGGCGGGCCGCGTTCCTGGACGAGTTTGAAAAGCTCTGCCCGGAAAAGCAGATCGTCACCGCTTTCCGCCTGAAATACGACTATCATAACGCCAAGGTCCTGGTCAAGGGCGAGGGCGGCGAGGCCCAGGAACGGCTCATGTCCTCCTGCGGCCGGGTGGCGCCCCAGGTCCTGATAGAGGCCTACCACGCCGATACCTGGCAGGAGGTGCCCGAGACGCTGGCGGCGGCCATCCGGGAGGCGAGAGCCACCCTGGCCCGCACGTCCAACCCCCAGCTGGCGGACATGGGCCTGGACAAGGCCTATTTCGCCGAGATGCTGGCCCTCACCGGGACGCTGTCCACCGGGTTCTATACCGGCTATGTGCGGCTGGGTATCGACGTGGCGAACCTGCGCAGCGCGGTGCGCTGCCTGCGGGGCCACATGGATGAGGGCCTTCTGCGCACGGCGGTGATCCCCGGCGGCAACGTGTCCCCGGAGAGCGTGCTCCGGGTCTACGGCGAGCCCGTCACCGAGGTGTTCCACGACCGGGCCTTGGCGACCTGCGCGGAGCTGGGAGCGCAGTCCGTGGAGGGCGCGCCCCTGGCGGCCTTCGAGCGGGCCTGCGACAATGTGCTCACCGAGCACCTCACGGCGGCGAAGCGGGTGAGCTTCGGTCCCGAGGTGGTGGTGGCCTATCTGGCCAGCCTGGAGGCGGAGATCACCGCGGCCCGCATGGTCCTTCTGGGCAAGCGGGGCGGCGTGGCGCCGGATGTGCTCCGGGAAAGGTTGCGTGAGAGCTATGTATAAGATCGCGGTCATCGGCAGCCCGGACACGGTCATCGGCTTCAAGGCCCTGGGGCTGGACACCTTCTCCGTCCGTGAGGCGGCGGAGGCCCATAAAATATTCAGGACCATCACCAAGGCCGACCAGCCGGACGAGTACGCCATCATCTATCTGGAGGAGAACCTGGCGGAGGCCTTGAAAGCGGACATCGACCGCTTCAAGGACAGCCCCCGGCCCGCGGTCATCCTCATCCCCGGCAAGGACGGCTCCCTGGGCCTGGGCCAGTCGGCCCTGCAGGCCGCCGTGGAGCGGGCTGTCGGCGTGAATATCCTCTGATTTGTATATTATCCCCTCCGCGGGAGGGTCATCTTTACCGAAAGAAGGTCAAAGCATGAGCGGAACGATCACAAAAGTTTCCGGCCCGCTGGTCGTGGCCACCGGCCTGGCCGACGCCAACGTCTCCGACGTGGTGCGCGTGGGCAGCCAGCGGCTGATCGGCGAGATCCTTCAGATGAAGGGCGACAGCGCCTCCATCCAGGTCTACGAGGAGACCTCCGGCCTTGGACCCGGCGCCCAGGTGGAGACCACCGGCACGCCTCTGAGCGTGGAGCTGGGGCCCGGCCTGCTCACCAATATATATGACGGCATCCAGCGCCCCCTGACGGAGATCCGCGACGCCACCGGCGACACCATCGCCCGCGGCGTGGAGGTGGCCAGCCTGAACCGCAAAAAGCAGTGGGAGTTCGTCCCCACCGCGAAGAAGGGCGACGTGGTGAAGCCCGGCGACGTGCTGGGCACCGTCCAGGAGACCACCGCCATCCTGCACAAGATCATGGTCCCCGTGGGCGTCACCGGCGTGGTCCAGTCCATCTCCGGCGGCAAGTACACCGTGGACGAGCCTGTGGCTGTGGTGAAGGACGAAAAGGGCGGCGAGCACAAGGTCACCATGATGCAGAAGTGGCCCGTCCGCGTGGCCCGTCCCTATAAGCACAAATACATGCCCAGCCGGCCCATGAACAGCGGCCAGCGGGTCATCGACACCCTGTTCCCCATCGCCAAGGGCGG
>CANRNF010000051.1 GCA_947631865.1 uncultured Oscillospiraceae bacterium
ATGGTGGCGAACACGGTGCCGTAGTTTTGAAGCCGCATGCCGCCGGCCTGCAGGGCCTTGAAGAGGGCGCGGGTCAGGGAGTTATCGTACCCGATGGCCTCGCCGGTGGATTTCATCTCCGGGGACAGATAGGCGTCCAGACCTTTGATCTTGTTGAAGGAGAACACGGGCACCTTTACATAGTACCGCTCCTTCTCCGCCGGGTAGAGGTCGAATATGCCCTGCTCCTTGAGGCTGTGGCCAAGGATGACCTCCGTGGCGATATCCGCCAGGGAGTATCCCGTGGACTTTGAGAGAAAGGGCACCGTCCGGCTGGACCGGGGATTCACCTCGATGACGAACACGTTGTCGTTCCTGTCCACGATGAACTGGATGTTATACAGGCCCACGATGCCGATGCCCAGGCCCAGTTTTTTGGCGTACTGCAATATGACGCCCTTCACCTTGTCGGAGATGGAGAAGGTGGGATAGATACTGATGGAGTCGCCGGAGTGGATGCCCGTGCGCTCCACAAGCTCCATGATGCCCGGCACGAACACGTCCCGGCCGTCGCAGATGGCGTCCACCTCTACCTCCTTGCCCTGGATGTACTTGTCCACCAGCACAGGCTTATCCGCGTCGATCTCCACGGCGGTCTTCAGATAATGGCGCAGCTGCTCCTCGTCCGCCACGATCTGCATGGCCCGGCCGCCCAGCACGAAGCTGGGCCGGACCAGCACGGGATAGCCTATCTCCGCCGCTGCCTTCACGCCGTCGGCGATCTTCGTCACCGCCTGGCCCTTGGGCTGGGGGATGTCCAGGTCCTTTAATATCTTCTCGAAGCTGTCCCGGTTCTCCGCCCGCTCGATAGCGGCGCAGTCCGTTCCGACGATCTTCACGCCCCGCTCCATCAGCGGCCCGGCCAGGTTGATGGCCGTCTGGCCGCCCAGGGAGGCGATGACGCCCTCCGGCTTCTCAAAGTCGATGATGGCCATGGCGTCCTCCGGCGTCAGAGGCTCGAAGTACAGCTTGTCGGCGGTGGTGTAGTCGGTGGAGACAGTCTCGGGGTTGTTGTTGATGATGATGGCCTCGTACCCGGCCTTTTTGATGGTCTGCACCGCGTGGACAGTGGAGTAGTCAAACTCCACCCCTTGCCCGATACGGATGGGCCCCGCCCCCAGGACCACGATCTTTTTCTTCTCTGTGAGCCGGGAGTCATTTTCTCCCGTATAGGAGGAGTAGAGATAGGCGATGTACTTGCCCGTGTGGAGGGTGTCCACCATGCGGAACACGGGGGTGATGCCCCGGCTCACCCGCTTTTCGTAGACCTCCACCTCCGTGAGGTTCCAGAGCGAGGCGATATATTTATCCGAAAAGCCCATGACCTTGGCCCGGCGCAGCACGTCCACGTCGTTGATGTGCTTCGCCAGTTCCTTTTCCATATCCACGATCTTTTGGAGGGACTCCAAGAACAGCTCCGTGATCATAGTGACCTCATGGAGCTTTTCGATGCCCACGCCCCGGCGGAGAAGCTCCGTCACGGCGAAGATGCCGTCGTCCCGGAAGTCCCGGATATACGCCAGCAGCTCCTCATCGGTCTTGTCGTCGAACTTGGCCATGTGGAAATGGCACACGCCCGTCTCCAGGGAGCGGACGGACTTCAAAAAGCACTCCTCCAGGTTGGAGCCGATGCCCATGACCTCACCGGTGGCCTTCATCTGGGTACCCAGGGTGTTGGGCGCGTCGGCGAACTTATCGAAGGGGAACCGGGGGAACTTGGCCACGATGTAGTCCAGGCTGGGCTCGATGGCGGCGGTGCCGCCGGCCACGGGGATGTCCTCCAGGGCCATGCCCATGGCGATCTTGGCGGTGACCCGGGCGATGGGGTAGCCGCTGGCCTTGGAAGCCAGCGCCGAGGACCGGCTCACCCGGGGATTGACCTCAATGAGGAAGTATTCGCTGGAATTGGGGTCCAAGGCAAACTGGACGTTGCAGCCGCCCTCGATCTTCAGTTCCCGGATGATCTTGATGGCGCTGTCGTTGAGCATTTTCAGGTCCTTGTCGCTGAGGGACAATATGGGCGCCACCACGATAGAGTCGCCGGTATGCACGCCCACTGGGTCCACGTTCTCCATGCCGCAGATGGTGATGGCGTGGTCGTTGGAGTCCCGCATGACCTCGAACTCGATCTCCTTGTAGCCCCGGACGCTCTTCTCCACCAGCACCTGGTGCACCGGGGACAGCTTGAAGGCGTTGAGGCCGATCTCTATGAGCTCCTCCTCGTTGTCGGCGAAGCCGCCGCCGGTGCCGCCCAGGGTGAAGGCCGGGCGCAGAACCACCGGGTAGCCTATCTCTGCCGCCGCCTTTTTGGCCTCCTCGATGGAGTAGGTGATCTCCGAGGGGATGACCGGCTCGCCGATGGACTGGCACATCTCTTTGAACAGCTCCCGGTCCTCCGCCCGCTCGATGCTCCGGCTGGAGGTGCCCAGCAGCTCCACCCGGCACTCCCGAAGGACGCCCTTTTTCTCCAGCTGCATGGCAAGGTTGAGGCCCGTCTGGCCGCCGATGCCGGGGATGATGGCGTCCGGCCGCTCATAGCGCAGGATCTTCGCCACATACTCCAGGGTCAAAGGCTCCATATACACCTTGTCCGCGATGGCGGTGTCCGTCATGATGGTGGCGGGGTTGGAGTTACAGAGGATGACCTCGTATCCCTCCTCCTTCAGCGCCAGGCATGCCTGGGTGCCGGCGTAGTCGAATTCCGCCGCCTGGCCGATGACGATGGGGCCGGAGCCGATGATGAGCACTTTTTTGATGTCCGTTCTCTTTGCCATGGTATCCTCCAAACTTATCGCAAGTGTACTTCTTCGCTTTTATAAACCACTCTGCCGCCGCAGACCGTGAGCTGGCACACACCGTACAGCTCCCGGCCGGCGAAGGGCGTGGCCCGGCCCTTGGACAGAAACTTCTCCGGGTCCACGGTGAAGGACTTTCCCAGCTCCCACACCGAGTAGTCCTCCCCCAGGGGGATAGAAAACCGCCTGCGGGGGCTGTAGACCAGAAGTTCCATGAGCCGTTCCAAGCTGAGCACGCCCGGCTTCACCAGGTAGGTGTACAGCACCGGAAAGGCGGTCTCCAGTCCAACCACACCCATGGCGCTGCCTGCGAGTCCCCGGGATTTCTCCTCCCTGCTGTGGGGAGCGTGGTCTGTGGCGATCATGTCTATGGTGCCGTCCATGAGCCCTTCCAACAGAGCCTCTCTATCCTCTTTTGACCGCAGGGGCGGGTTCATCTTGAACCGGCCGTCCTCTTCGAGGTCGTTCTCGTCCAGGATGAGATAATGGGGCCCGGTCTCGCAGGTCACGTCCACCCCCTCCGCCTTGGCTTTGCGGATGAGGCCCACGCTCTCCTTGGTGGAGATGTGGCACACGTGGAAGGCGCAGCCGGTCTCCTTCGCCAGAGCAAGGTCCCGCTCCACCTCCCGCCACTCGCTCTCGGAGCATATGCCCCGGTGGCCGTGGGCGGCGGCGTAGATCCCATCGTGGATGTATCCGCCCCGGAGGAGGGAGTTGACCTCGCAGTGGGCGGCGATGATCTTTCCCAGGCTCTTTGCCTTCACCATGGCAGCGCGCATCATATCCTCGGACTGGACGCCCCGGCCGTCATCGGAAAAGGCGATGGCCCCGGTCATGGCCGCCATGTCCGCCAATACCTCCCCCTTCTCCCCGGCGGTGATGGCCCCATAGGGATAGACGTGGACGCAGGCGTCCCGGCGGATGATCTCCTCCTGGACCGCCAGGGCCGCCGCGCTGTCCGGTACCGGACTCAGGTTCGGCATGGTACACACGGCGGTGTATCCCCCATGGGCCGCGGCGGCGGTGCCGGTAGCGATGGTCTCTTTATAAGAATATCCCGGCTCGCGAAAATGCACATGCACATCGCAAAAGCCGGGAAAAACGATATATTCGCCATCGGGACGGCCGGAAAAGGGGATATTGGCCCCGCCGCTGGGCAGGCAAAAACGGGAATAGGGGTCCGGCATGAACACAGTGCCCTTGAAAACGCCCTCCACAGACCATCGCCCTCTCTTCCAGCGTGAGCGGCGTCCCGTTATCCGGAGCGCCGTTTGGGGCATTGTAGCACACCTGCAGCCTGTTGTCAACAAGCTGTCAACCCTGCAGGGCCGCACCGCCGGCGTCCAGAAGCTGAGAGTCCGTTATCTGGCCATATTCGTCATATATGTAGACGATCTGATAGTCCACCCGCTCGCCGCCGGCGCCGTCAGAGCACATATATACGTCCCTGTCCAGCCGGCCCCGCTCGTCGTACTGCCGTTCGACGGCTGTAGTTCCGGTGTCAGTGCCCCGCTCTCCGCTGATATTCAGATACTCCTGGCGGATAAGCCGATTCCGCTCGTCATAGGTGTTGAACAGCTTGCATGTCCCGAACTCGTCGCCGCACGGCTCTCCCGCCTCATCTACGCAGGTCAAGGTCACCAGGTTGTGCCGCTCGTCATACTCCCTCAAATACCCGGCGTAGCCCCGGCGGTACTGTCCCGTCAGGGAGACCCACATCTCTTTCACGCAGTTGCCCCAGCGGTCATACTCCATCTCCTTTTTCCAGCAGTCTTCCCCGTCATCATAGATCTGGAACGGCTGGCCGGACACATCGTAGCTGCGTTTCTCCAGCAAATTGCCATGGCTGTCCACCGTATACTCCAGCCGGGCGCGGCCGTCCTGCACAGGCTCGCCCTGCTCGTCATAGTACTGATAGCACACCACGTCGCCCCACTCGTCGTAGTCCACATGCAGTTCACACCAGCCGCCGGGGCTGATCGGCTCCCTTTCCGTTCCAAAAAGGCGCATCAAGACGCATCTGCCGTTCTCAAATTCATACCATACCGAACAGTCCCCATCCTTGTAGCAGCGATCACCCCAGCTGTCGAAGTATTCCCTGATGCTCAGGCTTCCCTGCATATCATAGGCGTATCGGTTTGTCGCCACGCCGTAAATATCCTCCGTCAGTTCCCCGTTTACGTCCAGATACTCCTCGAGATAAGGTCTTCCATATTCGTTTTCGTCGTAGCGCAGCGTATAGTAGCCTTCGGCGCAGGGGGCAGGCTCGCCGTCCAGGCCGATGGTGGTGACAGACGTCGTACTGTCGAACTCATCTTCGTCGTAGGTACGCCTGTAGCCCGCCATGCCATGGTACCCCCCGCACAGCTGTCCCTGGGCGTCATAGGTCAGAAAGCCACTATCCCGGCCCTCGCCGTCATAAGTATAGCGTGCACAAAAGTATCCTTCGCGGCAGTACAGGGGCTCGCCGCCGCCGTCAAAATAGGACGCCGAGGCCAGACGCCCTTCGTCGTCATAGGTATAGCGGGTCTCATGCACGCCGTGGGTATCGTAGGCAGGTTCGCCCGCCGCGTCATACAGCCGCACGCCGATCCGCTGGCCCTGCCCGTCATAGGTGACCTCCGCCCGGGCGTACTTGTCGAGGGTATTGCAAAGAAGTCCTTCCTCGTCCAGGCAGCGGAGAGACACTGCATTGCCCTTCCCGTCACGCTCCACAGCCAGCTGCGCGCATCCCTTCTGGCTCAGGACCAGCTCGCCCTCTTCATCATAGGTGGACGCCAGCACGACGCGGCCCTGTCCATCATACTCGTACCGCTTCTCCGCCACGCCATAGCGTGTGCTGTGGGCCCGGCCTACGTCGTTCAAATTCAGCGCACTGATCACCAGGCCCTGTGCATCGTGCTCATAGCGCACACCGTAAACGCCGTTGGCGTCGCAGGTGCGTGTATTCAAGCTGTCCCGCTGGAAAAGGCTGTTGATCAGAAAGCCATTCCTGTCATATTCGTTCAGAAGCCTTATGATGTCGCTGCGCCCGTCGGAAATCGACTCCAGACTGCCGCTTGTCGCGTCATCCGGCATCGTCGCCGCCCGCAGGCTCTCCCCAGGCAGCAGGAGATCGACGGCGATCTGGTTTCCCAGATCGTAGGAAAAGATCCTCTGCTGGATCATTTTCTCCTTCGCGTCATAGATCTCCATCCGGGACAGCTCCCCCGCATCGTTGTAGATGAACGCCATCCGCGGATACACCAGACCGGGCTCCGGCACAGCCGGCTCCACCAGATCGCCCGCGGCATTCACCCTCTCCAGCAGCACCAGTTTTCCCTTGCGGGTCACGATGCGGTAATACTCGCTCAGGCCCTGACGCTCTTTGGCGCTCAGCTCATTCACGCCCTCCGGTATCTCATACCGGGTCACGTAGTTGGCGTAATAGGCGCTGTGGGGCGTATAGTACCACCAGGCCCTGCCGGCAGCGGCCAGGGCCAGCACCGTCGCCACCGCCGCCGCCGCGCACCGACGGACCATGCGCTTCCTGTGCCGGCGCGCAAGCTCGTCGTATTTCAGTCCCAACATGGTGGACACCACCCGCAGGAACGCCGCCGTGCGCCCCATTTCCTGCACGCTGATGCCCAGCAGCGACTTCTCCTCGCCCCACCGCAGTGACGGCGGGAATACCGACTGATCCGCCGCCCCGTCCACCACAAAGGGGATGATCTGCTCTGCCCGGCCGCTCTCTACGAAGCGCCGCACCTCCCGGTCCACCCACTCGGACGCGGCGCTGTTGGGCGAACATATCAGGATCAAAAAACGGGAATCGTCCAGCTCGTTGTGCAGCTGTTCCTGTAAAACGCCCCCCGACAGGTCCGTCTTGTCCCGGAACACCGGCGCGATACGCCGGGGCGTATCCGCATGCTGTTTGCGCACGGCGGCGGGCAGATGGTAGGTCTCCAGACGGGTCTGCAGCCACTTGGCCCAGCGCTCATCCCTGCGGCTGTAGCTGATGAACGCAAAATATCTGTACTGCCTGTTCTCCTCCACGATCTGCACCTCCTCTCTGTCCGCTGTGCGGCGCATGTTCTCTGCCGCCAATCGTCAACAGCGGCCCGGCGGTTTTATTCCGCCTCATCACCGCCCGCGAGAGCCTGTGTCAGCCTGTCCAGGAACGACATGTACGCCTCGCTGATCTGGTCGAACTTATTTTCGGTGACACTGCTCCCGATGATCTGCATCTGCTCTGCCTCCTCCCGGTCAAGGATGTGATATACGATGCTGTACTGTCCATCTTCCTGCTCTGTGGCAGCGAAGAGCAGCACGCTGTCGGAGCTGTCGTCCTGTCTCTTTTCCTTGAACGCTCTTACCGCGTCAATAGGGATGTCGTAGTCGAAGTACTCCCAGCTATTCCAGAGCAGCACCACGCTCCCTGGGATGATCCCTGCCTGCTCGCTGGCCGGAGCCGACGCCTCTACACGCTTCACGGGGTACAGAGTGCCATGTTCCGCTCCATCACTATACTGGTAGTTTTTGGAGGCGATCTCGCCGTGCTCGTCGTAGGTATACAGGCGCTGGCACTCCATCGTCTCCCCGCCGCTGCCGTCTGGCCGGTAATACACATCCCGCGTCAGCCGGCCGCGCTCATCGTACTGCCGCTCGATAGCGGATATGCCATAGCCGTTGCCTGGCTGGCCGTCTTCCCCCAGATACTCCTGGCGCAGGAGCAGGTTCCTCTCATCATACGTGTTGAACAGCACGCTGGCGCCGTCGTCGTCCGTGCAGGTCTGTCCATTCTCGTCCAGATATTCCTCGCGGACGAGATTATGCCGCTCGTCGTACTGCGACAGGGTCGTGGCGTAGCCGCGGCGGTACTGGCCCGTAAGGGAATAACAGGTCGTCCGTATCACATCGCCCCATCGGTCGTATTCTGTCTCCTGCCTCCAGTACGACTCACTGCTGCCGTCATATTGGTACGGCTCGCCGTCCGCGTCGTAATAGCTGCGCTCCAGCTCGTTGCCGTAGCTGTCACTCACCAGCTCCAGTCGGGCAGGTCCCTGCGTGACCAGCGCGCTCTGCTCGTCAAAGTAGGTGATGCACCGGACATTTCCCCAGCCGTCGTATTCCATCCGCTTCTCATGCCATCCCTGAGGACTGACCGGCTCATCGTCCAGGCCGAAATACCTCTCCGACACGCAGTTGCCGTCCTTGTATGAGTACCGGATGGTGCTGCAGCCCTTCCGCAGGCAAGGTCTCTCCTGGCTGTCAAAATAGGACTCGGAGACCATATTTCCCACGCTGTCATACTCATAGGTGGTGACCGCCACGCCGTAGACATCCTCCATCAGGCCGCCGTTTTCGTCCAGAGTCTCCTCACGCAGGCGGTTCCCCTGCTCGTCGCAGGTCTGGTAGAACGTCAATCTGCCGCTGTCCGTCATGTACGGTCCACCGTCCGCGCCGATGGCGGTATACGACTGAAGATACCCGTTCCCGTCATAGGCCATATTGACACCGGCTATGCCGTTGAACACCGGGCACAGCTCTCCCTGTGTATCAACGTACCGGATCTCCTTTATCCTGCCCTGCTCGTCGTAGCTGAAGCGGGTGCCGGCCGCCCCGCTCAGGTCGTACATAGGCTCCCCGTCCGCGTCAAAAGCATCGATACTGATCACCCGGCCCTGCCCGTCATAACCATAGCGGTATTCGTGACCGCCCCATTCTGCATCGTAGGCTGGCTGGCCGTCGGCGCCAAAGTACCGGTCGCCCACCCGCATGCCGCGTTCATCATAGGCGATCTGCTCCCCGGCGTATCGATCAACGCCGAAGCACAGCGCCCCGTTCTCATCCAACAGGGTGGCATTCACAAGGTTGCCAATAGCGTCATATTCCAGAGCCATCTGCGCGTAGCCCTCTTTGCTGCGCACCGGGTCACCGTCTTGGCCAAAACCGACGTTCAGCACGACGCGTCCTTGCTCGTCATAAGTATAGCGTTCCCCCGCCACGCCGTAGCGGGAGGCGTGGGGCTGGCCGTTTTCGTCCAGATATGTAGTCTCCGTGACCAGGCCCTCCCCGCTGTGCCCGTAGCGCACGCCGTACACGCCGTTGGCGTCGCAGGCGGGGGTGTTGCGGTTGTCACGCAGGTAGAGGCTCTCCGTCAGGAAGCCATTCTCGTCATAGGTGTTCAAAAGCCGCGCGATATCGCTGCGGTTGCCGTCGTCCCCGTTCATATAATATTCGGACGTGTCCCCCATCAGCGTCATAGCCTGCAGGCTGTTCCAGGGCTGCTGGTAGTCGATGGCGATCCGGCCGGCGTCCAACTCATAGGCATACGACTTTTGCAGCACTGGCCGGCCCTGCTCATCATACAGCTTCGTTCTGGCGATGCGCCCGTCGTCGTTGTAGATGAATTCCGTCCTCGGGTACTCAGCGTCCAGCGTCTGCAGGATCGGGTCTGTCAGGTTCCCGGCGGCATTCACCCTCTCCAGCAGCACCGGCTTTCCCTTGCGGGTCACGATGCGGTAATACTCGCTCAGGCCCTGCCGTTCTTTGGCGCTCAGCTCATTCACGCCCTCCGGTATCTCATACCGGGTCACGTAGTTGGCGTAATAGGCGCTGTGGGGCGTATAGTACCACCAGGCCCTGCCGGCAGCGGCCAGGGCCAGCACCGTCGCCACCGCCGCCGCCGCGCACCGACGGACCATGCGCTTCCTGTGCCGGCGCGCAAGCTCGTCGTATTTCAGTCCCAACATGGTGGACACCACCCGCAGGAACGCCGCCGTGCGCCCCATTTCCTGCACGCTGATGCCCAGCAGCGACTTCTCCTCGCCCCACCGCAGTGACGGCGGGAATACCGACTGATCCGCCGCCCCGTCCACCACAAAGGGGATGATCTGCTCTGCCCGGCCGCTCTCTACGAAGCGCCGCACCTCCCGGTCCACCCACTCGGACGCGGCGCTGTTGGGCGAGCAGATCAGGATCAAAAAACGGGATTCATCCAGCTCGTTGCACAGCTGCTCCCGCAAAACGCCGCCGGACAAGTCTGTCTTGTCCCGGAATACCGGCGCGATGCGCCGGGGCGTATCCGCATGCTGTTTGCGCACGGCGGCGGGCAGATGATAGGTCTCCAGACGGGTCTGCAGCCACTTGGCCCAGCGCTCATCCTTACGGCTGTAGCTGATGAACGCAAAATATCTGTACTGCCTGTTCTCCTCCATGGTCTGCACCTCCCCTCTGTCCGCTGTGCGGCGCATGTTCCTGTCAATAGAGAGCGTAGTAGAGCGCGCCCACCGCCTGGCCGTACTGGGCCACCGCCCCGGCCTCCCGCCGGGAAAGCGCCTTCATGAGAGGCGTGTTGGCCAGGGTCTCATCCGCCGCCTCCAAACGGATATCGGGAGCCACGGAGGCACAGCCCTCCTGAAGAAGCACAAAGCATACCGGGCTCTTGACGAACCGGCCGAAGAGAAACCGGGTGTCCGAGGCCGGATGGAGCAGCCACTGCTCCTCCCGGCAGACCTGGCCCAGGTGCGCCCCGATACGGCGGAATATCTCTCTTGCCGCCGGGTGTCCTTCCTCCGCCTTTGCCATCAGATGGGCCAGGCAGGGCTTGCGCATGTCCGGCTCCGATATGATGCGCACCGTCTCCCCCTCCCGGGCCACGAAGCCGTCCAGCAGGGTCGGGTCCAGCTCCCAGGCCAGCCGGAAGGCGGCCGCCTGGCCCATGTACCGCCGGGCCCCGGGCAGGCCGGAGTTCTCGTTGCGGATGGAACGCAGGTCGGCCGGATCCAGCGCCCGGCTGGGTCCGCTCCCCAGGTCCAGGAGCAGGTCGTAAAGCTCCATGGGCCCCTCCGGTATGGACCCGTCCGGCGAAAGCCAGCCGGTACCCAGGTCCGTGCCCAGGGTGTGGGCGATGACGCCCTTGTCCAGCTCCGCCTCCCGGCCGCCGTGGGCCATCTCTATGGCGGCGGTGAAGGCCGCCATGTGGCCGTCGTTGACGATATGGACAGGCGCGCCGGGAACGCACAGAGCCGCCAGCGTATCTTTCAAGTTTGTGAGCTTGGCAAACTCCGCCTCATAGTTCCCGCAATGCTCCCGCATGCCTTTTGTCTTGGGCGTCTCTCCGCCCACGATCCGGTCCCGGACCACCACGTCGGGAAAGCTGACGCCCAGGCTGTCCAGCTTCTTGCCGGGAGCGGCCTCGTCCAGAGCAGCCCGGATAAAGTCCATGAGGGGTCCGATGATGCCCTCCGCCGTGGGGCTTTGGGAGGGATCCCAGTCCATCACCCGCACGCAGAGAAGCTCCCCGTTTTTCGCCAGGGCCAGCTTTACATCCGTGCCGCCCACGTCCACGCCGCAGAGAAGGCCTTTCTCCGCCTTTTCCACCGCCGCTTTCAGCCGGCCGGCCAGCACGGCGCCGTCTTCTGCGGCATGGGTCTCCGGCGCGGGGAAAAGGGGCTTTTCGTAGTTATAGATCAAATCAAATCCGCGGCCGCCGAGGGCCCGGTTGATCCGGTTCGCCACGCTGACCGTCTTGCCGTAGCCGCTGCGGTGGATCTCTATGACCTGAAACGCGAGCGGCAGCATCCTCGCCAGGCTGCCCATCTCCATGCCCCAATCACAAAGAAGCTGCAGGGCCTGGCCCCCATAGACCGCCAGGATGTTGAACACGGTGGCCCGCAGGTACTCCCAGGCGAAGTCATGTCCCTCGCCCGTCTCCGCCCGTGGGATGGGGATGGAGAAATCCACGGTACCGCCGTCGGACCGCAAAAGCCGGGCGGCCACGTGGGCCGTGTCCGGCGCGGCCTCCGCCGCCGCGCGCACGTCGGCGATCCACACCGACCTGTCTGCCGCCTCAGCGTCCAGAAAAGCCTGTATCATTTTTCTCTCGTCCATCGCAAAAAATGAAGGCCGCCCTTGAAGAGCGGCCTCCTGCCTTTCACAGGATATGTACGAACGCCGGGTCGAACACCAGCGAGCAGCTCTCCCCCACCTGGTAGATGCGCTTTGTCTTGGGGTTGTAGTCCGTCAGCTTCACCAGGGTGTCCCCCACCATCACGTGGTAGTTCTGGTAGGAGCCCATGAAGCAGCTGAGGACCACCTTGCAGGGCAGGCCGCCCGCATCCGCCAGAGCGGCGGACTCAGGCCGCAGCACGGCGGTGTATGTCTCCCCCTGCTCCATGCCTTCCTTGGCCGGTACCTTGGTAGAACTGCCCTCGATGTCCAGGATAGCGTGATCCCCGTCCATGCCGGTCATGGTGCCCCGGAGGAAGTTGGCCTCGCCGATGAAGTCGGCCACGAACTCGCTGTTGGGGTGGTAGTATATCTCCTGGGGCGTGCCCATCTGGGCCACGATACCCTTGTTCATGATGATGATGTTGTCGCTGAGGGCCATGGCCTCGCTCTGGTCATGGGTCACGTAGATGGCGGTGATGCCCACCTCCTGCTGGATGCGGCGGATCTCCGTGCGCATGGATACGCGCAGCTTGGCGTCCAGGTTGGAAAGCGGCTCGTCGAACAGCAGCACCGAGGGCTCTATCACCAGCGCCCGGGCCAGGGCCACGCGCTGCTGCTGGCCGCCGGAGAGCTGGTTCGTCATGCGCCCCTCCATGCCGTTCAGTTCCACCAGGTCCAGGATGTGCATGACCCGCTCGCGGATCTCATCTTTGGGGACCTTCCGCAGCTTCAGACCGTAGGCCACGTTGTCGAACACGTTGTAGTGGGGCAGCAGCGCGTAGCTCTGGAAGACCATGGCCGTGTCCCGCTTGTTGGGGGTCAGCGCGTTGATGGGCTCGTCGCCCAGGTAGATCTCCCCCGCGTCGGGGCTCTCAAAGCCCGCGATCATGCGCAGCGTGGTGGTCTTGCCGCACCCGGAGGGGCCCAGCAGCGTCACGAAGGAGCCGGGCTCGATGTCCAGCGTCACGTCGTTCACCGCGTAGAAATCCTTGCCGGTCTTGGGGTCCTGATAGATCTTGGAAATATGGTCAAGCTTGACGCCCTTTTTGATCTTGGACATATCACACATCCTCCTTTAACTTTCTGCTGGTGCCGAAGAAGCGGATGAAGAGATTCATGAGAAGCACCGCGCCATAGGTGATCAGGATCAGGATCGTGGCGAAGGCACAGGCGATGGAGTAGGAGCCCTTCTCCGCGAACTCGTTGATCTGCACGGTGATGAGCAAAAACTGCGGCGTCACCAGCAGGATGATGGCGGAGATAGCGGTGATGCTCCGCACAAAGGCGGTGACCAGGCCGGAGAGGAACGAGTCCTTGATGAGGGGCAGCGTCACGGTCATGAATACCTTGAAGCTGTCCGCGCCCATGTCGTAGGCCGACTCCTCGATGGACTTGTCGATCTGCCGCAGGGCGGAGATGCCGCTTCGGGTGCCTGTGGGCAGAGAGCGCACCACGAACACGATGATGAGGATGGCCGCGCTGCCGTAGATTCCCTGCAGAAGGCCGGTGTGGAAAAGTCCTCCGGAGAAGCCCCGGATATATCCCACGCCCAGCACCGTACCGGGCACCGCCATAGCCAGCATGGACACGGCCTCGATGAAGCCCTTGGCTTTGAATTTCCGCTTCACCACCAGGTAGGAGATGATCATGCTGAGCAGAGCCGTGATGGGGGCGGAGATAAGGCTCAGCACGAAGGAGTCCGTGAAGGCCTTGAAGCCCTTATACCGGGTGAATACCTGCTCGAACCACTTGAAAGTCAGCGGCGTGAACTTGTAGCCCCAGGTGGGGAACAGCGCGCCGATGGGCACGCACAGGTACATCATGATGACGAAGGCCGCCGCCAGGCCGCACAGGAAGGTCAGCGGCCGGGTCACGCTCTTGTCCTCGATGAGCATCCGGCCCCGGGAGGCCTTGCCCGTCAGGGTGGCGGCCGTCTTGGCCTCCAGGTAGTACTTCTGCACCGCGAACATCAAAAGCGTGATGGTCAGCAGCACCACGGCCATGGCCGCCGCGCCCTGCTTGTCGTAGGCGCCGGTGATCTGCAGGTAGATGGTGGTGGCCAGGGTATCATAGCTGCCGCCGATGATCATGGGGTTGGCGAAGTCCGCGATGGACTCGATGAACGTCACCAGGAAGGCGTTGCCAAGGCCGGGCAGCAGCAGGGGCAGCGTCACGCTGGTGAACACCTTCATGCGCCCTGCGCCCATGTCCCGGGCCGCCTCCTCCAATGAGGGGTCTATATTCTTCAAAAGCCCCTTCAGCATCATGTAACAGACCGGGAAAAAAGTGAGGGTCTGCACGATCACGATGCCCCAGAAGCCGTATACGCTGTTGTCATAGATGTGCAGCAGGAACCGGGTTATGAGTCCCGCCTTGCCGAAGAGCATGATCATGGAAAGGCTCAGCACGAAGGGCGGCGACACCACGGGCAGCATGGACACGACCTTGAAAAGGCCGCCCACGCCCCGGCCCACTTTTACATATACCTCCACATAGGCGAACAGCAGTCCCACCGCCGCCGACAGGATGCCCACCAGAAAGCCTACCTTCAGGGTATTGGTGATGGCCTTGCGGAAGTTGGACATGGCCAGGACCCGCTTGAAGATGTCCAGCGTCAGGCCGTCGTCGCCGTAGACGCTGTCCACCAGCAGGATGGCCAGGGGGTACAGGATGAACAATGTTAAAAACGTGATGAGGACCACGATGGTGCCAACCATCACCGGGTCGGCCATGAGCTTTTTCCGGTCCAGCGCCGCGCTCTGGCTTCTTGCCATGGAAGTCCCTCCTCTCTTCATTTAAGGAGTATGGAATGCGGGGAAAGGAAGACGGGGATGGCGACGAATGCGCCATCCCCGTCGCCGGTTAGTTCAACTTGTGCTCAGGAATCAAGATCACTCGGTCTGGAAACGGTCGTCGCCGCCGCCCAGGGCCTCCATGACCTCCTCAAGATAGGTGGAGATGTTCTTGGAAGCGTCCTCAAAGTCATAGTCCATGACGTTGTCGGGGTCCAGACCGAACTCAGCGGCCTGCTCGGGCTGCTCGGCGTTGTCGATGACCAGGAACTGGTAGGAGCCGGTGTCCTTGGCCAGGTTGACGCAGTCAGGGCTCAGAGCGTACTCGATCCACAGCTTGGCGGCGTTGGGATGGGCCGCGCCCTTGAAGATGGCGGTGGCGCCGATCTCAAACGCCGTGCCGCTGGAGGGGATAACGAGCTCGATGTTCTCATAGCCGTTGTCCACGATCTGGGTGATGCCATCATGCAGGAAGCCGATGCCGATGACGCACTCGCCGGTGCCCACGTTCTTGGACGGGCCGGAGCCGGACTTGGTATAGACCTCGATGTTCTTGTCCAGGTCTACCAGGTACTGGATGCCCTCGTCGTGGCCGTACTTCTGGATCGCCATGTTGGTGATAACAGAAGCGGTGCTGGCGGTCTGATAGTTGGAAGACCAGATCAGGCCTTCATACATAGGATCAAGAAGGTCCTGCCAATCCTGAGGCACAGGCAGCTCCATGCGCTCCAGCTCATCCTTGTTGACCATGAGGCCCAGGATGCCCTTGTAGATGCCGTACCACAGGCCGTCGGGGTTTTTATACTGGTCGCCGATCAGGTGGCTGGCATTGGCAGGCTCATAAGCCTCCAGCAGCCCCTTTTCCGCCGCTACGTTGTAGGGATCGGACGTGCCGCCGAACCAGACGTCAGCGGAGGGTTTGCCGTTCTCTTCCTCGATCTTCGCCTGGACCTCACCGCCGGACAGGCGCTGATACTGGACCTCAATGCCGAACAGTTCCTGGAAGTGCTCGGCGGCGGCGGCCAGGTAGGGCTCCTCGCAGGAGCCATAGACCACCAGCTCGCCCTCTTCCTGGGCAGCGGCGACCAGGTCCGCGTCAAACTCGGTCTCGGGCTCGGCGGCCATCGCGGGGACAGCCAGCGCCAGGACCATGATCAGGGCCAGGAGCATCGCAAGATACTTTTTCATGGGAAAGCCTCCTTATGTGATATTTTGACAAGCTAATGATTTGCTGTCATTTACTGTTCTAGTATAATCCCATTTTGGCGAATGTCAATAAGATACAAAAACGATTCACGAAAAAATCGTTGCTTTATCGGTTTTATCCAACAAGACAGTGAATATACAAAAAACTGCCGCCCCGAGGGGCGGCAGCTGCCGTATTTCGTTTCAGCCGGCAAACTTGCCGGTATAGGTGAAACTCTCCGTCTCGTAAAAGTCCGAGAGCCGCGCGTCCGGGTCCGTATAGAGGACCTGTCCGTCCTCGCAGCGGAGGGTGTAGACCCCCTCCCCCGCCAGCGCGGCCAAGGCGTCCGCATCCAGGCTATCCGACACATAGATGGGAGCCAGCTCCAGGGCCATCTCCCCGCAGCTTACCGTCTCGGAATAGACGATGAGCCCATCGGCAGCGGTCCTCTGCAGGCCGTCCGCCGTGTCCAGATAGGCTGCCAGCACGCGCCCGTCCTCCATGGTGTAGAACCGCCTCTCGTCCAGCTCCACCGCCGGATAGTTCCGCAGGGAGATGAAGCTGTGCGGCCCGGAATACTGCAGCACCGCCGCGGCTACCGGCTGGCCCTCAGGCCGGTCGAAGACGTTGATGCCCATGACCGTGTCCCGCTCATCCAGGTTCCGCACGAACCCGTCGTAGCTGGAGACGGCGCCGTTGGTGAAGCCCTTCTCTAGGAGCTGGTCAGCCAGATAGTCGGCCAGGAAGGCGTTTTTCATCCATCCGAACTCGATGAAGTCGGTGATCTCCTCCTGCCGGGCGAAGGCCAGATAGTCCTCCGACACACGCAGGCACACCTTGTTTTCATCCTTGAGCTCCAGCTCTACCGCCTGGGGGGCACTGGCATAGGCGGCGCACCGGGTGTACCACTGGCGGAGGCTCTCGTCCTGGGCCGGGTCATAGCCCGCTGTCTCGCTGTCGGACTGGCAGAAGAACAGATTTTGGTAGTAGTCGGTCACGGGACCCAGGTAGATGTGCCGGTCCCCGGAGGCGGCCACCTGGGAAAAGGCCCGGTACAGCGCCGGGTCCACCTCTATGGTCTCATTGGGGTGGTCGTTGATATAGCGCATGTTGTGCATGTCCGCGAAGAGGCTGTCGTTGGTGAACAGCTGGTAGCCCGTGGCGGTGGCCTGGGACCACAGTGCGTTCAGAGCCTTCTTTTCCGCAGAGGCAGACTCGCCCTCGGCTCCCAGCTCGTACAGCAGGGTGAACTCGTCCGCGCAGGACACGCCCTCGGAGGAGGCGCCTATCTCCTGCCAGCCGCTCTGGGCGGCCAGCAGCTGCATGAATGCGAAAACCAGCGCGCCGGCACCGATCACCAGCAGCAGGATCGCGGCCGCGATCCTCGGCCCTTTATGGGCCGAGGACAGCTCGATCTCTTCCACCGGCGGCAGATGCGGCCCGCTGGCTCTTCTTCTGGCGGCCCCTCTCAATCAGACCACCGCGGCCAGCAGAAGCAGCCGGAATATAGCCAGGATCACCCCAAGGGTGGCCAGGCCGATGATGGCGCCCTTCTTGCAGGCCTTATAGTTGCGCATATGCTTGTGCTTTCTGAACAGCGCCGCGGCGATGAAGCCGGGGATGGGCAGCAGGAAGCTCAAAAGCGAATACCAGATGCTGCCGGTGTCGTGGACCGGGGCCTGGAGGAACTGGGCCTCCGCGGCGGCCTCGGCCGCGGAGATAGCGGCGGCCTGGTCCTGGGCGGCGGTCTCCGGATCGCCGATGGTGATGGGCTTGATGGGCACGCCCGCCTCACGGATGGCCTTGTACTCTTCGATCTCCTTCTTGTTGCCATAGATCCAGTGGTCGTGGCCGATGCACACGAACTCCGGCTTATCCTCGCTGTAGTCATGGATGGACGGGTCGTAGACATACTGGACCTTGTTCTTCTCCAACTGAGGATCGGGGATGGGGATGGCGGAGATCAGCGAGTGGGTGTAGGGGTGCAGGGGGAAGTCGAACAACTCCTCCGCGTCCGCCACCTCCACGATGCGGCCCTTGTAGATAACGCCGATGCGGTCCGAGATGAACCGGACCACGCTCAGGTCGTGGGCGATGAAGAGATAGGTGACGTCCTTCTCCCGCTGGAACTTCTTCATCAGGTTCAGGACCTGGGCGCGGATGGACACATCCAGGGCGGAGATGGGCTCGTCCGCCACAACCAGCTCCGGCTCCATGACCATGGCCCGGGCAATGCCGATGCGCTGGCGCTGGCCGCCGGAGAACTCGTGGGGATACCGGGTCAGGTGTTCGGGCAGCAGACCCACCTCGTGGATCATGTTCTCCACCTTGCGCACCCGGTCCGCCTCGTTCTCGAACAGACCGAAGTTGTAGAGGCCCTCGGAGATGATGTAGTCCACCGTGGCCCGCTCGTTCAGGCTGGCCGCCGGGTCCTGGAAGACCATCTGCACGTTGCGGATGACCTCCCGGTCCAGGGAGTGGGGGATCTTGCCGGAGATGCGCACGCCCTTGTAGTCGATCTCGCCGCCGGCCAGGGGGTTGACCCGGATGACGGCACGGCCGATGGTGGTCTTGCCGGAGCCGGACTCGCCCACCAGGGAGAACGTCTCGCCCTTATAGATGTCGAAGGAAGCGTTCTGCACGGCGCGGACGGCGTTGTCGCCCTTGCCGAAGGTGATGTCCACATCCTTCAGCGACAGGAGTATCTCTCTGCCGTTTTCTGCGATAGGCCCGTGTTCCGGGAAGTGGGAACGGTGGCCTTCTTTTGTACCTTTTACATTAGACACGTTTCCGCCCCCCTCAAATGTTGAATGCCTTCATGAGCTTGCCGTGGATATCCTGGATACCCTCCGGCTTTTCGATCTTCGGCGCCCGCGGGTCAAGCAGCCAGGTCTTGGCGTAGTGGGTATCGGTGACCTTGAACATAGGCGGCTCCTCAAGGGTGTCGATCTTCATGCAGTAGGGGTTGCGGGGGGCAAAGGCGTCGCCCACGATGGCGTTGTACAGGGACGGGGGCGTACCGGTGATGGAGTACAGAGTGGTGTTGCGCTCGGCCAGCTGGGGCAGGCTCGAAAGCAGCGCCCAGGTGTAGGGATGGCGGGGGTCGTAGAAGACCTCCTCCACGGTGCCCAGCTCCACGATCTGGCCGGCGTACAGCACGGCCACCCGGTCGGCGATATTGGCCACCACGCCCAGGTCGTGGGTGATGAACACGATGGTGAAGCCAAATTCCTTCTGCAGGTCCTTGATGAGCTTCAGGATCTGGGCCTGGATGGTCACGTCCAGGGCCGTGGTGGGCTCGTCGCAGATCAGGATCTTCGGCTGGCAGGACAAAGCGATGGCGATGACGATACGCTGGCGCATGCCGCCGGAGTACTGGAAGGGATAGTCGTCGAAGCGGGCCTCCGCGTGGGGGATGCCCACCTTGCGCATCAGCTCCAGGGCGCGGGAACGAGCTTCCACCTCGGAGCAGCCCTGGTGCTTGATGATGGTGGAGGTGATCTGCTTGCCGATGGTGATGATGGGGTTCAGGCTGGTCATAGGGTCCTGGAACACCGTGGCGATACGGCGGCCGCGGACCTGGTTCCAGTCCTTGTCGTACTTCACGTTGGCCAGGTTCAGCACGCAGGTGCCGTGGAGCTTCTCCTCGGTCTCGTCCAGGTACTGCACCCGGAACACCACCGTGTCGAACACGGCGCTGCGCTGCTGCTCGTCGTCCAGGTCCACGCCCATGGTCATGGCCTTCTTCATGGCCTTGAGCAGCTTGTTGATGAGCTGCAGGCGAATATTGAGACCATAGCGGCCCACGGAGAGGTAGATCTCCTTGGCGAGGACCACGTTGCGCGCCTTCGCGCTCTCCGGGACCTGGCCGGCGATCTCCTTGTCATACTGGGCCTTCAGGGCCGCCATCTCCTTGGTATAGCGGTCGTTGAAGGCGGTATCCCGGGCGGCCTCCTCTTTGCGCTTTTTCTCCTCGGCGGCCTCCTTCCCCTCCAGTTCCTTGATCCGGGCGTCGAACTGCTTCAGCTTCTGGGACGCGGCGTGGATCTTGTCCTTTTCGGTCTTGGGGTCGTAGGTCTGCTTCTCATTGAAGAGATTGGTGCGCTTGAACTTCAGGTCGTTCAGCTCTTTTTCGATGCTCTCCTTCTCCTCCTGGTCAAGGGAGGAGCGGCGCTTCTTTTCAGCCTCCAGCTCGGTGATCTTCGTGTAGGTCTCCGCGCCAAGCTCATAGCGGCTGTAGTCGTCCAGCTTGGCGTTGATGCGCTTGATGAGGTTCTTCGCGCCGGAGGTCAGGTTCACGTAGGTCTCCGCCAGCTCCGGATCGTTGAACAGGAGTTTTCCCTGGTCGATGAAGCCGTTGGAGTCGGTCATGCCGGCGAAGGTCTTCGTCAGCACGGATTTGCCGGAGCCCGACTCGCCCACGATGGCGATGGACTCGTTCTCGTAGATGTCCAGGCTCACGTCCCGGATGGCCGTCAGGATACGGCCGCGGACCCGGAACTTCACCGTCAGGTCCTGGATGGACAGCAGGACTTTCTTTTCTTCCATGGTCCTGCCCCCTTATTCCATATGCGTCCGGGGGTCGGACGCGTCGCCCAGGTTCTGACCGGTCACGTACAGCACCACGGTGATGACGGAGGCCACGGCCACGGGCGTCCAGAACTCCCAGCCCCAGCCGGGGGTCACCATGGCGTTCTGGGCCTCGTAGATGAGGCGGCCAAGGGAGACCTCGCTCATGCCCAGGCCGATGTAGCTGAGGAACACCTCGGAGGAGATATAGCCGGGGATGGCCGCGGCGATCTCCAGCACGATGACGGAAGTCATGAAGGGCAGGATGTTGCGCAGGGCGATCTTGAAGATGCCGGTGCCCAGGCAGCGGGAGGCCAGGTTGTACTCATGGTCGCGGATGATGATGACCCGCGTTCGGATATAGTAGGCCATGCCCAGCCAGCCGAACACCGTCATGGCCAGGACCAGGGTCCAGAAGCTGGGCGAGAAGACCATGACCATCACGGCGGTGAACAGCGTGGCCGGGATGTTGCCCAGGATGTTGTACACCTCGTTCATGATCATGTCCACCCGCCGGGAGAAGCCCCAGATGGCGCCCAGCAGGATGCCGATGGTCATATTGATGGCCGCGCAGATGACCGCCAGGGATATGGAGATGCGCGAGCCGTTCCAGATGGAGTCAAAGGTGGACGCGCCGGTCTTGCTGGAGCCGAAGAGCCACTTCACGGCGAAGCCGTAGTGCTCAAAGGCCGCCGAGGGGGTCAGATGCTGTCCGCCCCGCTCGTTCACGTACAGATAGGGGTTGACCTGATCGTCGTAGCCGATGATGGCGGGATAGGTGTAGGAGAATATCACCAGCACCGCCAGGATGACCAGCACGATGATGTTGACTTTGTTGCGGAAGAACACACGGAACACGCTCTTCCAGTAGGAATAACGGGGCGCGGTGATCTTCTCGGAGGCGAACTGGTCGCTGTCTATACGGGTGAACAGCTCCTCGTCCGACATATTATACTTCTTGCTGAAATCTTCCATGCCGGTCACCTCGCTTTCTCTGTGAAGGAGATCCTCGGGTCAACGGTAGCCATCAGCACGTCGCCCAGGATGAGCGACAGCACCGACAATATGGCGTAGAACAGCGTCACGCCGATGATGACCGAGTTATCATACTGGTTGATGGCGTCGATGAGCAGGCCGCCGGCGCCGGGGACCAGGTACACCCTCTCGGTGATGAGCGCGCCGGTCATGGCGAACAGCAGCGCGCCGGGGATGCCCTGGATGATGGGGATGGCGGAGACCT